>NZ_JBJHPB010000002.1:0-276054 GCF_059412285.1 Vibrio sp. CB1-5
CGTGAGGCTTAACCATACAACACCCAAAGGGTTTTGATGGACTCAAAGCAAGAACTTTGAATGTGTATTGAGACTTTTAAATCAGTTTTCCGAATTTATTGTTTTCAGATTTTCAGAAAATCTGAAGGCAAAACAGAATTTGCTTGGCGACCATAGCGTTGTGGACCCACCTGACTCCATGCCGAACTCAGAAGTGAAACGCAATAGCGCCGATGGTAGTGTGGGGCTTCCCCATGTGAGAGTAGGACATCGCCAGGCTTTGAACATAATCTGTTTAAAGCACGATTTAGATAAGACTTTAAATAGACCACTGCGGAGTGGTAGTTCAGTTGGTTAGAATACCGGCCTGTCACGCCGGGGGTCGCGGGTTCGAGTCCCGTCCACTCCGCCACTTATTAAGAAGCCTCGTCGAAAGACGAGGCTTTTTGCTATCTGCAAAATACTAAGCCCTAGACTAGGCGTCCCCGTCGAATGACTAGGGCTTTTTTCCGTCTACAGATTTTTGAAGTTCAATCATCTGCTATCCAATAGATACAAAAAAGGCGGTATTTCTACCGCCTTTGTTTAATGTTTCCCGTTTATTCAAACAAGTCTTCGTGCAATGCTTTTACTGCATCTTTCGCTTCGCCTTCGTCTAGAAGGAAGCAAAGGTTGTGAGGGCTTGCGCCGTAGCAAATCATGCGGATATTGAAGCTGTCTAGAGTATCGAATACTTCTGCTGCCGAACCTTTGGTTTCGCTCATGTTGTTGCCGATGAGTGCAACTAGGCTGAGCCCTTGTTTGACTTCAACAGTACAAAGTTGCTCTAGTTCTTGCTGTGCTTCAAGTGGGAGCTCTGGTGCGCCGCCACCTGTGTCAGTTTGATCAAGTGTTAGAGAAACACTGACTTCAGAGGTGGTTACAAGGTCAACAGAGATCTTGTGCTTAGCAAGTACAGTAAATACGTTAGCTAAGAAGCCATAAGCCTGGAACATTCGAGGGTTACGTAGCGTGACCATAGTCTGGTTGTTACGTAGCGCTAATGCGCGGAACAGAGGTGCGCTCTCTACTGTTTGTCTTACCCAAGTGCCGCCTTCTTGTGGTGCTTTAGATGAACCTACAAAAACTGGGATTTGATGACGCAGCGCAGGTAGTAGTGTTGAAGGGTGCAGGATCTTGGCGCCGAAGTTAGCCATTTCAGACGCTTCACTAAAGCTGATCTCTGGGATTGGACGAGCATTTGGTGCAATGCGTGGGTCGGTCGTGTAGATACCTGGTACATCTGTCCAGATTTCAAGACCAGCAGCTTCTACGGCTTCAGCAATTAGTGCTGCGCTGTAATCACTACCGCCACGACCTAGCGTGGTAGTCTCGCCATCTTCATCTGAGCCGATAAAGCCCTGTGTAACTACAACATGTTGTTTGCAAAGAGGAACCAGCTTCTCGCTAGCTGCTGCTTTGGTCGCTTCGATGTTTGGCTCTGCCTTACCGTAATCACTGTCAGTCTTAAGCGCTTCACGAATATCAAAACGCACTGCATTGATACCACGCTCTTGCATCAAGCGAGTAAGGATATGCGTGGACATTCGCTCGCCACATGCCACTAGGTGATCGGTAAGCTTTGGAGTAGCCGCAATGCAAGCTGCTTCTGAAAGCGTTGCTACCTTTTCAATCAAAGCATCAACACGTGCTTCAATAGAGCTAACGTCATTGAGCTTTGACATAATGTCGGTGTGGATATCGCGAAGCTTGCTAATTAGCTCTGCACGACGAGCTTCGTCTTTAACGCCGTTTGCAAGTTCAACCAATATGTTGGTTACGCCTGAGCAAGCGCTACTCACGACCAATTTGGTTTGCGGGTTATTTTCGATGATTTCGGCACAACGGCTCATGGCTTCGAAGTTGGCGACGCTTGTTCCGCCAAATTTAGCTACATTGAATGCGCTCACAGTGTTTCTCCAGGACTTCCAGTTTAAAGTTTAAGGTTGGTAACCCAACATCCGATGTTTGAAGAGAGAAATAGAGCAGAGGAATCTGAATATTAGAATAGACCTCAGAAGCTCTTCACCAAATCTTGGTGACAGTTAAAGGGATTCAGCCCGTTTAACCGACAAACTAAATCCGACAATTTTAGTTCATCTCGGCACTGCTCCCCATGAGTGAATTGTATTGAAGTTGCGGCTTCACAAATCACTTGCCTGGGCAGTGCTCCTCTTCCGCTGTAGCATCGAGAACGTCAATGAAAACGATTGGCTACAGATAGTGTGTTTATTCAACGTTTTTGCGTGCCAAAAGTCAATGGATGTTTATGCATTTCACATGAAAAACTTGAGTGGTTGGATGTTGCAAAAATGTTGTTTTTTCGCCATTGTAGATGACATTAACGTCCACGTGATGTTTTCCCCAACAACTACAATAACCTAATAGGATAACTGCCCATGACCATTTCAAGCTTTGTGCCCCCTCACCGTACCCTAATGGGACCTGGCCCATCTGATATCTATCCGCAAGTATTGCAGGCCTTAAGCCGCCCAACGATAGGTCACCTTGATCCGCTTTTTATTGGCATGATGGATGAGCTGAAAGCGCTACTGAAATACGCATTCCAAACAGAAAATGAATTCACAATCGCGGTTTCTGCTCCTGGTAGTGCTGGTATGGAGACTTGTTTTGTAAACTTAGTTGAGCCAGGTGATAAGGTTATCGTGTGCCGTAATGGTGTGTTTGGTGAGCGCATGCGTGAGAACGTGGTTCGCTGCGGTGGTGAAGCTATTGTGGTGGATGATGAGTGGGGCGCACCTGTTTCTGTGTCGAAAGTAGAACAAGCGATTGCTGAACATCCCGATGCGAAGATCCTTGCGTTTGTGCATGCTGAAACATCAACTGGTGCGGTAAGTGATGCTAAAACGCTAGGAGCACTGGCTAAAAAACACGGCATGCTAACGATTGTGGATGCGGTGACCTCTTTAGGTGGCGTACCACTCCTTGTTGATGAGTGGCAGCTTGATGCTGTTTATTCTGGCAGTCAGAAGTGCCTGTCTTGCGTACCCGGCCTTTCGCCAGTGACGCTTTCTCCTGCGGCGATTGAAGTGATTAAGTCACGACAAGCACCAGTTCAAAGTTGGTTCTTGGATCAGAGCTTGGTACTAGGCTACTGGAGTGGGGAAGGTAAGCGCAGTTATCACCACACAGCGCCAGTAAACAGCCTTTACGCGCTTCATGAGTCATTGGTGCTTTTGAAGAACGAAGGTCTAGAGAATGCATGGCAGCGCCACAAAGATATGCATCTTTTGCTGCGTGAAGGGTTAGAAAACTTGGGGTTGAGTTTCGTGGTTGAAGAAAACAGTCGACTACCACAATTAAATGCGGTCTACCTTCCTGAAGGTGTTGATGACGCTGCAGTGAGAAGCCAATTGCTAGAAGAGTATAACCTTGAGATTGGTGCGGGGCTTGGGGCTTTAGCTGGAAAAGCATGGCGTATCGGTTTGATGGGCTACGGCGCGAGGAGAGAGAATGTAGCGCTTTGTCTAAAGGCGCTTGAGACTGTGTTGAAGTAGTCTTTGCAACACTAGATAACTGACGCCATCCCCTTGAAAAAGGGGATCTCGTGCGGCAAGTGACTCACACAATTTGACCGCGGTACTCGCGGATGAAGATCCTCACTTTCGTGAGGATGACGTCTATTTTAGTTATTAGTGTACGCTGCACTCAATGCAGTACTTTCGTCATCCCCTTGAAAAAGGGGACCTCATGCAACAAGTGACTCACGTTAAACCCTGCCTAATAACGTTGAATACAAAAAAGCCGAGAGTGTTACCACTCTCGGCTTATGTTTTTTAGACTTAACTAATTACAGCGCAGCAATAGTTTGCTTTTGCTCTTCAAGCTTAACCAATGTCTCTTTGTAGCCTTCTAGCTTTTCACGCTCTTTAGCAACTACCGCTTCAGGTGCTTTTGCTACGAAGCCTTCATTACCTAGTTTGCCTTCAATGCGTTTAATCTCGCCTTGAGTTTTAGCGATCTCTTTCGCCAGACGATCAAGCTCAGCGTCTTTGTCGATAAGACCTGCCATTGGGATCATCAGCTCAGACTTACCAACCAGTGCTGTTGCACATGCTGGTGTCTCTTCGTCTTCAGCCAGTACCTTGATGCTTTCTAGCTTAGCAAGAGAAGCCAGTACCGCTTTGTTTGCTTCTAGGCGCGCTGCGTCTTTCTCATCCGCAACTTTCAGCATCACGTCCAGACCTTTGCTTGGTGCAATGTCGTATTCTGCACGAAGGTTACGGATGCTAGTGATGAATGCCTTCACCCACTCGATGTCATCAAGCGCTTCTTGGTTGAAGTTCGCTTCTTCAAACTGAGGCAGAGCCTGTAGCATGATCGTGTCACCATCAACACCGTCTACTAGAGGCTTCACGCTTTGCCAGATAGTTTCAGTGATGTATGGCAGTACTGGGTGAGCAAGACGAAGTGTCTTCTCAAGTACGGTGATCAGCGTGCGACGTGTACCGCGTTGCTGCGCTTCGTTACCTTTCCATAGAACTGGTTTAGTTAGCTCTAGGTACCAGTCACAGAATTGGTTCCAGATGAACTCATAGATAGTGTTCGCTGCCATGTCTAGACGGTAGTTGTCTAGATGCGCGTTAAACTCTTTTGCTGCCAGTTCAAACTGAGACTCGATCCACTTGTCTGCTAGTGAGTACTCGATGTCACCTGCGCCGAAGCCACAATCTTGGTCTTCAGTGTTCATCAGTACGTAACGGCTTGCGTTCCACAGCTTGTTACAGAAGTTACGGTAACCCTCAAGACGCTTCATATCCCAGTTGATATCGCGACCGGTAGACGCCATTGCTGCAAGAGTAAAGCGAAGTGCGTCAGTACCGTAAGGTTCAATACCGTCTTCGAATGTCTTACGAGTGTTCTTCTCAATTTTCTTCGCTAGCTGAGGCTGCATCATGTTACCAGTGCGCTTCTCAACTAGAGACTCTAGGTCGATACCATCAATCATATCGATTGGGTCAAGTACGTTACCTTTCGACTTAGACATCTTGTCGCCGTTCTCGTCACGGATTAGCCCCGTAACGTAAACTGTCTTAAATGGTACTTGTGGCTTACCGTTTTCATCTTTACAGAAGTGCATGGTCATCATGATCATGCGCGCAACCCAGAAGAAAATGATGTCGAAACCAGTTACCAGCACGTCTGAAGGGTGGAAGGTTTTCAGATCGTCGGTGTTTTCTGGCCAGCCTTGAGTGCCGAATGTCCAAAGTGCAGAAGAGAACCAAGTATCCAGTACGTCATCGTCTTGGCGCAGTACAACAACCGGAGCTAGACCATTTTTCTCGCGAACTTCTTCTTCAGTGCGACCTACGTACACGTTGCCGTCGTTGTCGTACCATGCAGGGATACGGTGACCCCACCATAGCTGACGAGAGATACACCAGTCTTGAATGTCGCGCATCCAAGAGAAGTACATGTTTTCGTATTGCTTAGGTACGAACTGAATTTCGCCGTCTTCAACCGCTTTGGTTGCTGTTTCAGCAAGAGGTGCGGTGCGAACGTACCATTGGTCAGTTAGCATTGGCTCAATAACCACGCCGCCACGGTCACCGTAAGGGACTGTTAGGTCGTGATCTTTGATCTCATCAAGAAGACCCAATTCTTCGAATTCTGCCACGATCGCTTTACGTGCAGCAAAACGCTCCATACCGTGGTACTTAGCAGGTAGCTCAGTTGAGTACGCATCGTTTGCTTCGCCGTTGGTGTTAAATACTTCAGCGGCGCCGCGGATGTTTGCATCGAAGGTTAGGATGTTGATCATCGGTAATTGATGACGCTTACCCACTTCGTAGTCATTAAAATCGTGCGCTGGAGTGATCTTCACACAACCTGTGCCTTTTTCCATATCGGCATGCTCGTCACCCACGATAGGGATGCGGCGATCAACGATAGGAAGTAGGATTTCTTTGCCGATAAGATCTTTGTAGCGTGGATCTTCTGGGTTTACAGCAACACCAGTATCGCCAAGCATGGTTTCTGGACGAGTGGTTGCTACAACGATGTAGTCTTTGCCTTCAGCCGTTTTTACGCCATCCGCTAGTGGATAACGGAAGTGCCACATGTGGCCTTTCTTGTCTTTGTTTTCTACTTCTAGATCTGAGATCGCTGTGTGCAGTTTTGGATCCCAGTTAACTAGACGCTTACCGCGGTAGATCAGATCGTCTTCGTATAGGCGAACGAACACTTCTTGAACGGCGTTAGACAGGCCGTCATCCATAGTGAAGCGCTCACGATCCCAGTCTACAGACGCACCTAGGCGACGAAGCTGTTTAGTGATCGTGCCACCAGACTCGCCTTTCCATTCCCAGATCTTGTCGATGAAGGCATCACGACCGTAATCGTGCTTAGTTTTGCCTTCTTCAGCAGCAATTTTGCGCTCAACAACCATCTGCGTGGCGATGCCTGCGTGGTCAGTACCAACCTGCCAAAGGGTGTTTTTGCCCTTCATACGCTCAGCACGGATCAGGGTATCCATGATGGTATCTTGGAAAGCGTGACCCATGTGTAGGCTACCAGTGACGTTCGGTGGCGGGATCATGATGCTGTATGATTCTTTAGATGTGTCACCGTGTGGCTTAAAGTAGCCTTTCTCTTCCCAAGTCTTGTACAGAGCTTGTTCGATAGATTGTGGGTTATATGTCTTTTCCATAGCTTTCTGGATACTTACTTTAATCTGTGAAAGAAACTTGCCAAACCTTATAAATAAACGAGAGTGTGTCACGCTTACTTATAAGGATTGACCTTGATTAGGATTCTGAATGTTGAATCTCAATGGTTTGAAGCTGATAGCCCGCTTGACGGTAAATTTTATACCTTTCTCGCGCAACTTGCTTAGCTTTTTCTTCGCAAGGGACGAAGTCTACCACTTGACCAAAGGAGTTCGCAAAGGTTGCGTGACTATTGGCCATATTTATTACTAATTGACGGTTCCAACTGGGTTTAAGCCCCTCAAAACCGATTTCAACAGGCGTACCATTTTTGGGTCCTTCGCCTACCAAATTATGGGCGATGAATTGCTCTGGTGAGACTTGCCAGAAGAATTCCGCTACCGATTCCGCATGCTGCCTATCGGTGCAATTGATGTAGAGTTTGGCGCCTTGCGAAGTGAAGTGACGACTAAGAAAATGCACATAAGCAAACCAGCCTTGCTCTGCAGCTTGCTCAGAGTCTTCGCCAATAATGTAGAAGGTTGCAGTATTCATATCGTAACTTCTGTATACAAAGGATTTGCTAGTGCCCAAAACTAAAAAAGGGCCTTACGGCCCTTTTCTTGATTACTCTTCAGTCTCTTGGCCGCTGCGGTTAAGCAAGAATTGGACAAGAAGTGAGACTGGACGGCCAGTGGAGCCTTTTGCTTTACCTGACTTCCATGCAGTACCTGCGATATCTAGGTGAGCCCAGTGGTACTTCTTCGCAAAGCGCGATAGGAAGCAACCTGCAGTAATAGTACCGCCAGGACGGCCGCCGATGTTTGCCATGTCTGCAAACGGGCTTGCTAGCTGTTCTTGGTACTCGTCAGCCATAGGTAGACGCCAAGCTCGGTCACCCGCTTGTTCAGAAGCATTAACTAGCTCGTGAGAAAGTGGGTTATGGTTAGAGATAACGCCACTGATGTGGTGACCAAGTGCAATCACACAAGCACCTGTTAGCGTCGCAACGTCAACCACACATTCTGGCTCGTAACGCTCAACGTATGTTAGTGCATCACATAGTACTAGACGACCTTCAGCGTCAGTGTTTAGCACTTCTACCGTTTGGCCTGACATGGTCGTTAAGATGTCACCTGGACGGTAAGCATTGCTACCTGGCATGTTTTCACAACCAGCAAGGATACCTACTACGTTAATCGGTAGGTTTAGTTTCGCAAGCGCCTTCATCGTGCCCATTACAGATGCCGCACCACACATGTCGTATTTCATCTCGTCCATGCCTTCGCCTGGTTTTAGCGAGATGCCGCCGGAATCGAACGTTAGGCCTTTACCAACCAGGACGATAGGTTTCGCATCTGGGTCTGGGCTGCCCTTGTACTCCATGATAGACATCATAGATTCATTTTTAGAGCCACGACCTACCGCTAGGTAAGAAGTCATGCCCAGTTTTTCCATCTCTTGCTCACCGATGATCTTAGTCGTTACGGTTTCATAGTCATCAGCAAGGCGACGTGCTTGAGAAGCAAGGTAAGCTGGATTTGCAATATTTGGTGGCATGTTGCCAAGATCTTTAGATGTTTTCACACCTGATGCAACCGCAAGACCGTGCGCAATGGCTTTTTCGCCTAGGTTTAGCTCACGACGCGTTGGTACGTTGAATACCAATTTGCGCAGTGGGCGACGAGTTTCTGGCTTACTGCTCTTGAATTGATCGAAGGTATAGAGACCATCTTTGGTCGCTTCTACAGCCTGACGTACTTTCCAATACGTGTCGCGGCCTTTAACGTGAAGCTCAGTCAGGAAGCAAACGGCTTCCATTGACCCTGTTTCGTTCAGTGTGCTGATGGTTTTTTGGATAATTTCTTTGTATTGACGCTCACCAAGCTCGCGCTCTTTACCACAACCCACAAGAAGCACTCGCTCCGATAGTACTCCAGGTACTTGATGCAAAAGAAGCATTTGGCCTGGCTTACCTTCAAGGTCGCCACGGCGAAGCAGTGAGCTGATATAGCCATCACTGATTTTGTCCAGCTGCTCTGCAACCGGAGAGAGACGACGTGGCTCAAAAACGCCAACTACGATGCAAGCACTGCGCTGCTTCTCTGGGCTGCCACTTTTTACACTAAACTCCATGCGTACTCCTACATCCTAAAGACAAATAGAACTAAATGTTAGATAATCGATTATTAGTGTTTGAAATTTATGTGCCAGTTCGGCCTATAATCTAAAGATAAGAATCGATCAAAAAAGTAAAAAATAAAAGGTTTATCCGAAAACTATAGCGATTCAATCAAAAAAACAAGTTTTGTATAGGTGTTTTCACTGTGATTATTGTTAGATATTTGATCAGAGAAACAGTTAAGAGCCAATTAGCCATCTTTTTAGTGCTCTTTCTCGTGTTTTTCAGTCGTCAATTTATCCAAGTGCTTGCTGATGCGTCGGATGGAGATATTCCTGCCGGATTAATTATGACGTTGGCGGGGATCAGCATGCCAACCATGGGACTGCTAATGTTCCCACTGAGTATCTATATCGGTATTTTGGTGACATTTGGCCGCCTTTACGCCGAAAGTGAAATTACGGTGATGAACGCGACTGGTATTGGCAACAAGTTTTTGATCCGTGCCGCTATGTATCTGGCGGTTATCACGACATCATTAGCCGCATTTAACGCATTTTGGCTAGCTCCTTGGACGCAAGAACAAGAGATGCAGATCCGTGAAAAGTTAGCGTCGGAAAACTCAGTAGAGCTAATTCAAACTGGTAGCTTCCAGCGTACGCCTGACGGTTCGTCAGTTGTTTTTATCGACGACATCCGAAATCGTAAGCTCGATAACGTGTTTGTTGCGCAGTTAAGCCCAAGAGATTCGATATTACCAAGCGTGATTTCTGCGAAATCGGGTGAGGTGAGAGAGCTTAGTGATGGAAGGCAAGTTATTGCGCTGTTCGATGGTACTCGCTACGAGGGTGTGCCAACTCGTTTAGAATATATGATAACGGAGTTTTCCGAGTATGAAGGGGTAATTGGTCAGCGTGAAGTGCAACCAAGAGGTCGTTCATGGATGGCAATTCCGACGTTGGACTTGCTCTCTGACCCCACGCCTAAAGCGCAAGCTGAGCTCCATTGGCGTCTCTCCCTTGTCGTATGTATTCCGTTGTTGACTATGTTGGTGGTACCACTGTCAGCGGTGAACCCAAGGCAAAGTAAGTTCGCTAAGATGGGACCGGCGATATTCGTTTATTTTGCTTACTTTATGGCGATCAGCGCGATGAAATCGGCATTAGAAGATGGTGCATTCCCTACCTATATTGGACTGTGGCCCGTGAATTTTGCGTTATTGGTCGCAGCAATTGGTGTGAACACGTGGGATACCGTGCCAGTGAGAAGAGTCAGAGAAAAATGGCGTCGCAAAAGACGTGGTAAGCCGCAAGAGGTAGCGTAAACGTGTTTCGAATTTTAGATGTCTATGTTGGACGAACCATTATTACCACCATCTTGTT
This sequence comes from Vibrio sp. CB1-5, assembly GCF_059412285.1. NCBI lineage: Bacteria > Pseudomonadati > Pseudomonadota > Gammaproteobacteria > Vibrionales > Vibrionaceae > Vibrio > Vibrio sp. CB1-5. The sequence continues at coordinate 10,191 of NZ_JBJHPB010000002.1, forward strand.
GGTGCTGTCGGTATTTGTTGGTTTGTCAGCGGTGATCAAATTTGTTGAGCAGCTGCGCTCTGTTGGTGAAGGTAGCTATGACATGTTGTCGGCTATGTACTTTGTACTGCTTGGTATGCCGCGTGATGTGGAGCTATTCTTCTCTATGGCTGCGCTGCTTGGCTCGCTTATTGGTCTTGGTATGTTGGCGAGTAGTTCTGAGCTGGTGGTCATGCAGGCTGCGGGCATTTCTAAAATGCGCATCGGTTTTTCGGTGCTAAAGACAGCAGTACCTTTGATGCTAGTGGTGATGGCACTTGGAGAATGGGGGGCACCAACCACTCAGCAAATGGCTCGAGATTTACGGATGCAGTCTATTACCGGAGGTAGCATTGTTTCGGTGCGAAACGGGGTCTGGGCGCGAGATGCTAATGACTTTATTTTTATCTCCAAGGTCGATGGTGATTCTATTTCTGGCTTGAACCTTTGGCGCTTCGATACCGATAAGCACTTGGTGACAACGATATACGCCGATCGCGCAGACTATCTTGGTGATAACCGCTGGCAGATGTACGACATTCAGGTGACGGACATGTCTGACAGTGTTGTGCTGAGTAAAGAGACCATCGATACTCAAGAGTGGCAAACTTCTCTGGTACCTGACAAGTTAGCGATCGTAACGGTTGACTTAAATGAACTGCCGCTGAGTGGACTTTGGGATTACACCCAATACCTAAAAGATTCGGAGCAAGATGCGTCACGCTATGAACTGGCCTTCTGGCGTAAGGCGACGCAGCCGATATCAGTAGCGGTAATGATGTTAATGGCGCTCTCTTTCGTCTTCGGACCGCTGCGTAGTGTAACTATGGGGGCGCGTATCTTATCGGGTGTAATAGCAGGCTTTACCTTTTATATTTCTAGCGAGTTCTTTGGTCCGGTGAGTTTGGTGTATGGCATGTCACCACTATTTGGTGCCTTGGGGCCAAGCTTGGTGTTCCTCACCATTGCACTGCTCTTATTGAGAAGAAAGTTATAGATAAAAAAGAAGGCTCCGATGGAGCCTTCTTTTTTATGCAATCATGATGGTGGCGAGACCTAAGAATACCGAGAGACCAACCACATCGGTGATGGTCGTTAATGCCATCCCTCCAGCCAATGCCGGGTCGATGTTCATCTTCTTGAGTAGAATCGGAATGGTTACCCCAGCAACACCCGCTACGAGTAAGTTGGTCATCATTGCGGCTGAAATAATGCCGCCAAGCATCCAGTCACCTTTCCAAGCAACCACGATACCGCCGATGATCAGTGCCCAAAGGATCCCGTTAAGAAATCCGATCGCGGCTTCTTTTAGGAGTAACTCTCTGCGGTTACTGTCACCAATGTGACCAAGCGCTAAACCGCGAATCACCAGTGCCACGGTTTGGTTGCCAGCGACGCCGCCCATAGAAGGGACTATGGTCATCAATACTGCAATCGCGGCCATTTGTTCAAGGGTCGCCTCAAACATGTTGGATACGGACGCAGCTGCAAGTGCAGCCAGCACATTAGCACCAAGCCAAACGCTGCGTCGTCGAGCTGATTTCACTACCGGAGCGAATGTATCTTCGTCATCGTCCATACCCGCCATACTCATCATGGAGTGTTCAGCGTCTTCACGAATGATGTCGACCACATCATCGATGGTGATACGACCGACAAGATGATGGTCACTATCCACCACGGGTGCGGATACCCAGTCACGACGTTCAAATAACGACGCCACATCGGAATCACTGGTTTCAACGTGGATCGCTTCATCAGCGTCATCCATTACGTCACTGACTTTGATATCGGGCTGAGTGGTTAACAAAGTGGTCAGAGAAAGGTGACCAATCAGCATATCTTCTTCATCAATTACATAGAGCGCATCGGTGGCTTCAGGAAGCTCGCCTTTCATACGCAGATAACGCAGAACCACATCGACATCCACATCACCACGAATGGTAATGACGTCGGTATTCATGATGCCGCCGGCCGTATCTTCAGGATAAGAAAGGGCGGTTTCGACGCGCAAGCGATCTGCCGTGTCCATTTGCGACAGAACTTCACGGGAAACATCATCAGGGAGACTACGAAGGACGTAGGCCACGTCATCGGTGTCCATGCCTTCAGTCGCTTCTGCCAGCTTCTCTGGTGCCATTTTAGAGACTAAGGCATCTTTGACATCCTCGTTAAGTTCATCGAGGATTTCGCCGTAATCTTCAGGATCGGTTAGCTGCCAAAGTACTTCACGGCTTTTACGCGGTGAGGCCTCTAAAAGATGGGCAATATCTTCAGGCTCCATGTCCTGAAGTTGTCTACGTACGAATACGAAGCGGCCGTTTTCCAGCGCTTCTGTGACTTCTTGGAGGGTTTGGTGAGCTTGGTCGAATTCTATTTGCTCTGCCATGGATGCCCCCTACACTCAACTGCTTGTTAATGTACTGAATAGTAGCCTAATTCTGCTTGTTAATTAATAACAAGTTATCAATGGCGAGAAAGTTTTTTGTTTGGATCCGGTTGGAGGGTGAGGTTATTCGTCCTCGTCGAAACGGTGTTCGACTAAATCGCAGACAGCATTGAGTGCAGCTTCTGCCTGAGTGCCTGTCGCTTTGATGGTGATGTTTTCACCTTGTGCTGATTCAAGCATCAATAATCCCATCACACTGTCGGCTGTCGCTTCTTTCTGTTCGTGGTTGCAGATGGTCACCGTCGCATCAAAGCTCTGTGCTAACTCGACCAGTTTAACCGCGGCGCGGGCGTGTAGGCCAAGACGATTGAGGATAAGCACAGTGCGTGAGTGAGACATCGATATTCCTATTGGTGTTTTTCGAGTGAAGCGTGACGGATTTTGACCTTGTGACCGAGCTGTTCAAAGTACTCACCGATTTGCTGAGTAATATACACAGAGCGGTGTTTGCCGCCAGTGCAGCCGATTGCCACGGTCAAATAACTCCGATTGTTCTTTTCAAGTAACGGAAGCCAGCGCTCGACAAAGCCTTGGATCTGCTGCTTCAGTTCAATCACATCAGGGTAGGACTCAAGAAATGATTTGATAGGTGCATCAAGACCGGTCATTGGACGCAGCTCTGGTTGCCAGTGCGGGTTAGGTAAAAAGCGTACATCAAACACGTAGTCCGCGTCATTTGGCATACCGTATTTAAACCCGAAGGACTGAAAAACCATCACCAGATCTTTTTTCTCTTGTCCTTCAACCTGAAAGCGAATGGTTTCACTCAGGTCATGAATAGACTGTTCGCTAGAATCGATAACGTAATCAGCTTGCTCTTTGATCGGTGCGAGTAATGTGTGCTCCAAATCGATCGCTTGTTCAAGAGAGAGTTTGTCTTCTCGCTGTGACAGTGGGTGAATACGTCGCGTTTCACTGTAGCGAGTCAGTAGTACTGATTTGCTGGCATCAAGAAACAGCAGTTTGACGTCGTGCTTTAAAGAAAGTTGATCCAGAGTCAGTGAGAGCTGAGCAAGGTTTTTGGGTAGGTTTCGAATGTCGATACTCACCGCAACACTTTGCTGTGTGTCTTGGCTTGAATCAACAAATGGCCCGAGAAGGTCAACAGGAAGATTGTCGACGCAGTAGTAGCCGGAGTCTTCTAGGACTCGCAAGGCGACGCTTTTGCCTGCCCCTGAGTGTCCACTTACCACAACCAAACGCATGTCTGCTGGTTTCCTTGATCAGTGACTAACAATGATGTCGTAAAGCTCTTGATCGCTCTGAGCATTACGAAGTTGTTTGAGGACAGCTTTGTCGTTAAGACGTTCTGCCATGCAAGAGAGAGTTTTTAGATGCTCTTTACATTGGGCATCTGGCACAAGTAGAGCAAACATAAGATCGACAGGTCGATTATCAATAGCATCAAAGTCCACCGCATCTTGGCATTGAAGCAATACTGCTACGGCTTTGTCGCTGTCTTGCATACGAGCGTGCGGGATAGCGATGCCATTGCCGATACCTGTGCTACCGACTTTTTCTCGACTTAGCATGCACTCGAACAGTTCTGTTGAGTTCTTTCCAGTATGCTGCGCAGCGATTTCGCTAATGATCTCAAGTGCGCGCTTTTTGCTCGTACAAGGGACTGCACTTTTGGTGCAGTCCACTGTTAATACTTCACTTATTTGCATGTTAGTGATTACTTAACTTTTCTTTGTGCTTATTCAGTTGTCTGGTTAGTTTGTCTACTAACGAGTCAATTGCAGCGTACATGCTCTCATCATGAGAGGCTGCGTGAATTTCAGCTTGATTTACGTGGAGCGTAGCTTCGGCGATCTGGTCTAATTTTTCAACTTTTAAAACCACATGAATGTTGTTTATATGCTCAAAAAAGCGCTCGAGCTTCTGAAATTTACTGTGAACGTAGTCTTGCATTGAATCAGTGAGATCAACATGGTGGCCTGTAATTTGAATTTGCATAGACTTTCCTTCTTAGTTATTGACCTTAGAGTAGGCGTTTACGCTGACTGGAAGGGGCAATGCCCAACGATTCACGGTATTTCGCTATGGTTCGCCTAGCGACCTGAATTCCTTGGTCAGCGAGTTGAGCTGCGATTTTACTATCGCTCAATGGCTTGGCTGGGTTTTCCGCAGCAACAAGCTTCTTGATTAGGGCACGAATGGCGGTTGACGAGCACTCTCCGCCATTGTCGGTCGACACGTGGCTCGAGAAAAAGTACTTGAGCTCGAAGATGCCGCGTGGTGTATGCATGTACTTTTGTGTGGTCACACGAGAGATCGTGGATTCGTGCATGTCGACCGCGAGTGCGACGTCGTTCAGTACCATTGGTTTCATCGCTTCTTCGCCATATTCGAAGAAATCGTGCTGATGTTCCACAATGCACTTAGCCACTTTTAATAGGGTTTCATTCCGGCTTTCTAGGCTTTTGATTAGCCATTTCGCTTCTTGAAGGTTAGAGCGAATGTATTGGCTGTCTGCGCTGTTGCCTTTACCTAGCTGGGCATATTGCTGATTGACCTTTAGCTTCGGCACGCTATCTGGATTGATCTGAACCACCCATTTGCCACGGTCTTTAAATACCGATACATCAGGTACCACATATTCGGTTTCATCTGGGGTGATTTTGCTGCCAGGGCGAGGGTCGAGTTGCTGAATAAGCTTGAGTACTTCACGAAGCTCCGCTTCTTTAAGTTTGGTCTCTTTAATCACCAGTTTGTAGTCGCGATTACCTAACTGATCAATATGGTGAGTAAGGACTAACTTAGCTTCAGCAAGCCACGGTGTGTCTTCTGGGAAGGTCGCAAGTTGTAGCAGTAAGCAATCTTGAAGGTTGAGCGATGCAATACCCAGAGGGTCAAATTGCTGAATGCGTTTGCGTACCGCCTCGACTTCATCGAGCTCAAGGTCTTCTATATCGACGCTTTCTAAAATTTCTTCGCAAGAGAGTGTCAGGTAGCCGTAGTCGTCTACGGCATCAATAATGGCTAAAGCAATGGCACGATCGGTTTCCGTAAAAGGGGTTAGGTCGAGTTGCCACACCAAATAGTCTTGTAGTGACTGGGTGGTCTCGCCTTGATAAATAGGCATGTCATCATCAACAGCAATACCGGTATTACCGGTATTGGCGCTGTAGACATCGTCCCATGTGGTATCCATTTCTAGCTCGTTGGAAATCTCTGATTTTTCAATTTGATCAGAGCTGTCCTTAAGCTCAGGCTCACTGGTTATTTCTGCTGTTGGGCTCTCATCTTTGTTCTCAGCATTTGGCTTGTCGTCATTGCTTGTCTCTTCAGTCGATTCTTCAACGTCGAGAAGTGGATTTGAGTCCAGTGCTTCTTGGATCTCTTGTTGCAAATCAAGCGTTGACAATTGCAGTAAGCGAATCGCTTGCTGCAATTGTGGCGTCATTGCTAACTGTTGACCTAGCTTGAGTTGTAATGAGGGTTTCATGCAGTGTTATGAACCTATTATTAATATTGTATCCATGCCTATTAAATCATAGTCTGAATTGTTCACCGAGATAAACCTGCTTTACGTGTTCATTATTGAGAACATCTTCAGGACTTCCCTCCGCGATCAAGTGACCTTGACTCACGATGTAGGCTTTTTCGCAGACATCCAGCGTTTCGCGCACGTTGTGGTCGGTGATGAGTACACCTAACCCTCTATCGCGTAAGTGTTCGATGATTTTCTTTATATCAATTACAGAGATTGGGTCAACCCCGGCGAAGGGTTCATCAAGCAGGATAAACTGCGGGTTTGCAGCCAGTGCTCTAGCGATTTCTACGCGACGACGCTCACCACCAGAGAGTGCCATACCCGCACTTTTGCGAATATGCTGGATATTAAACTCGTCGAGCAAATCTTCGAGTCTGTCCTGTCTTTCTTCTTGAGTTAGCTCGTTGCGCGTTTCAAGTACAGCCATGATGTTGTGTTCAACACTGAGCTTTCGGAAAATCGATGCTTCTTGCGGTAGGTAGCCGATGCCCATTTTGGCGCGGCTGTGCATAGGCAGAATACTGATGTCATTTCCATCGATGGTGATGCTGCCTTCGTCACGTGCTACTAGGCCCACAATCATATAGAACGAGGTTGTTTTTCCTGCACCATTGGGGCCGAGTAGCCCAACAATCTGACCAGACTCTACCGATAGGCTTACGTCAGAGACTACCTTGCGGTTTTTGTAGCTTTTCGCCAAATGCGAAGCTTTCAGTAACGCCATATTAGACTCTACTTCTCTTGAACTTGTTGTGGCTGCAATACGGTTGAAACGCGTTCGTTACCGTTACCGTCAGCGACCAACTTTTGAGATGAAATGCGGTATTTAATGGTGGTACCGCGGATCACGCTGTCGTCTTGCGACAACATAGCCTGCTTCTTCATCGTTAGCTGGTCATCTTTTAGTGAATAGTGAAGCTCTTTTGCTTCGCCATATAAGGTTTTGCCGTCGTCGGTTAGCTGTGAAAACGTCGCTAGGTCACCAAACCCTTGGATAACTTCGATAGTCCCGGTTTGTGGCTCGCGGGTTACGACGATTTTATCAGCATTGATGTTGATGCTACCTTGCTTCAACTTCACATCACCCGCAAATGTCACTTTGTTGCTCTTCATATCGAGCTGTTGGGTGTCAGAGTCAATGTATACCGGTTGCTCTGTATCGGTCGACAGAGCCATTGCGGCCGTTGGCAATAGCAAACACAGGCTAAGACTAAGGTGCGAGAGTTTCATATTTACTGTTCACTTTGTTGTAAAGTTCCGCTAGGTGATTGGCAAAATTTCCTTTCATTGCATCACCTTGCGTTTCAAATTGTGGACCAAGTATGATCACTTTGTTGTCGGCCCAAAAATCACGATTCTCGAGCTTGATACTCATTTCTTGGGTCGATAATGTGTCAAACCCTGACTCAGGGAGCAAGTTTCGGGCAACCACATTATCATGAAGCGTTAGCACTTCTTCCTTGTTCAATACTGCGATATCCGAAGAGATCTCCCACTCTTGGACCTCTCCATTGGCAAAAATTCGCACAATGGGTTGCTGGAATACGGTCTCACCTCGTTTCGAGAAATGCTCTAGATGCGCAGAGGTAATGCTATAACTTCGTATCCCCGTATCGCTGTAGGAGATATTGTGTAAGTTGGTACCGCTAAATGCCGGCAACTCTATGTCCGGTTCAATCTGGATGACACTTTTATCATCTTTGCTGTATAGGTAGTAAGCACTACCTGCGATAACAATGGCAAGTAAACTGTAAAGAATACGAGACAAACTCATATACTTAGACCCTTGTGAAGCTCAAGTTCTCCCTTTGATTCTAGGATCAGATCACAGATTTCCCTAACCGCGCCATGTCCACCGCGAATCGTCGTCACGTGGTCTGCTTTTTTTGCTAAAAGTGGATGACCATCCGCCACGCATACACCGAGTCCAACCTGTGCCATTACAGGCCAGTCGATCAAGTCATCGCCGATGTAAGCGGTATGCTGAGGGGCAATGCCAAGTTTGTCGCAAATGTCTTGGTAAGCAACTACTTTGTCATCTTGTCCTTGGTAAATCAATGTGATGCCAAGGGCTTTCATGCGGTTCTCAACAATTTTTGAGCTACGTCCAGTAATGATGGCCACGTGTACACCCGCACTCATCAACGCTTTGACGCCGTAGCCGTCACGAGTATGGAAAGTCTTCAGCTCTTCACCATCGTTACCCATATAAATAAGGCCATCAGAAAACACGCCGTCAACGTCGCAAATTAATAACTCAATAGCCGCGGCTTTTTCTACCGTAACTTTGCTGATTGGGCCATAAAGTGTTTCAACGGACTCAGACATTACACTACTCCTGCTTTGAGCAAATCATGCATGTTTAGGGCTCCGACTACTTTGTTTTGTTCCAGTAGAACTAGGCCACTAATTTTTTTCGACTGCATCAAGTTTAGTCCTTCTGCCGCCAACATGTTTGGCGTTGCCGTGGTTGGCGTGGCAATCATGACTTCGCCTATGGTCGTTTCGTGAATATCCACGCGGCGGTCGAGAATGCGGCGCAGGTCGCCATCGGTGAAGATACCAAGCAAGGTTTGCTTATCATCGACAATGGTTGTCATACCCAGCCCTTTGTTAGAGATCTCGAGTAGGGCATCACGAATTAACGTGTTCGAGCTGACCATTGGAAGCGCATTACCCGTGTGCATGATGTCGCTTAGCTTGAGAAGCAGCTTGCGGCCTAGTGCACCACCTGGATGAGAGAGGGCGAAATCCTCCTCGCTGAAACCGCGAGCTTCAAGCAGCGCCATGGCTAGAGCATCACCCATCACCAGTGTCGCTGTTGAGCTCGATGTTGGAGCAAGCTCTAATGGACAAGCCTCTTTAGGTACCGTGATTTGCAAGTGGTAATCGGAAAGCTTACCCATTGTCGACTCTGGCTTACCGGTCATACTGACGGTCGTAATCCCTAAGCGTTTGAATACAGGGAACAGGCTGATGATTTCATGCGCTTCGCCTGAATTTGAAATCGCAATCACCAGGTCGCGAGCTTCTACCATACCTAGGTCACCATGGGCCGCTTCACCTGGGTGAACAAAAAACGCCGACGTACCTGTGCTTGCAAGAGTTGCCGCGATTTTCTTACCAATATGTCCAGATTTGCCAATCCCCATCACGATCACTTTACCTTGATGGTTCAAAATGGCTTGGCATACCGCTTCAAAATGTTCGTCAAAGTAGCGCTCAATATGCATTAACGCTTGTACTTCGGTATTTAGAACACGTTTGGCACTGCCAATGAAATCAAATTCAGACATGCAATTGCTCCTAAGCTGCCATGTTGGCAAATAGATACACTTGATAACCTAAGAAGAGCACAAATAAAATGCCCCCTTCGATGCGATTAATACTTTTCGACTTGCCAAGAGCCATAACAACAAGGAGCAAAGATAGCCCTAGCATCACCCAGAAATCTCGGCCCATCGCATGCTCGCTTAAAAGCGATGGGTTGAGGACGCCTGGGATACCCATAACGGCAAGGATGTTGAATACGTTGGAGCCGATGATGTTGCCTACAGCCATATCATCTTCCCCTTTGAGTACGCCTGCAAGAGAAGCGGCAAGTTCAGGTAAACTGGTGCCGATTGCGATAATAGTTAGGCCTATCACCAAGTCGCTCATTCCAAAGTACTGTGCGATAACAACGGCACTGTCGACCAAACGGTCCGCAGCGAGTGGCAGTACTATCAAACCAATAACTACCCACATCGCGGCTTTGGCATTGCTTACGCCTTCTGGTACTTCAGATTCCTGATCGTCCAGCAAGGCATCAGCATTCCCGCTTTCTTTTTCAGCTTTACCAATACGAAGCATGGCTAGGATGAAGGCGGCAAATAAAGCGAACAGGATGACACCTTCAAAGAAACCAAGGTGACTATCCCAAAGGATAAGGCCGGCAATCAGTGTGACTGCAATCATCAGCGGGAGTTCACGTCTCAGAACGGCTGATGAGATAGAAAGTGGCTTGATCATCGCGGTAATGCCGAGGATGAGTGCGATGTTAGCGATGTTGGAGCCAAGTACGTTACCAACAGCGGTGTCTGTTTTGCCTTCCAGTGCTGCAGTAGCAGATACCATCATTTCTGGAGCGGAAGAGCCCATCGCAAGAATGGTCATGCCAATCACCAGTGGTGAGATACCTACGTTGCGTGCCAACGCGGCAGCACCAAATACCAGTTTGTCCGCACTCCATACGAGAAAAACCAGTCCAATAATCAGAAACACCACGGCTTCGAGCATGTTTAATTCCACTTCTTTTTTTCTGAGACAATTGGCGGCTAATTTTGACGCTTTGTCATCCAAAATGGAAGCTAATCAATAAATAAAATGCCGATTACACTGTTAATTGCGTACCTTTACTACCGCAACTTAATAATTTGTTGAGTGAAGCTAAGGGGCGCAAAACAGGGAATGACTGACTTGCCTGAAGGATTTTGTTGAATTGTTTATACAACTGAGTGAAGGTTAGGGTTTTAATTGCAGTCAGGTATCATTATCATGGAAGGTTATTAAGCTTGGAATTCAAGATAGGGAAGTCTATGTCAAACAAAGACTTGGTTTCTATTAGCGGGTTATCTTTTTCACGTGGTTCACGAGTTATCTTTGATGATATTGAACTGCATGTACCAAAAGGCAAAGTGACTGCCATAATGGGACCTTCGGGAATTGGTAAAACGACATTACTACGCTTGATTGGCGGGCAGTTGATGCCGGATCAAGGTGACGTGTGGTTTGATGGCGACAATATTCCCACTTTGTCTCGTAAACGTCTTTATCAAGTTCGAAAAAAAATGAGCATGCTGTTCCAGTCGGGTGCGCTATTTACCGACTTGACGGTGTTCGACAATGTGGCATTTCCGCTGCGTGAGCACACCGAATTAGATGAGTCTTTGCTGCGTACGCTGGTGCTGCTGAAGCTCGAAGCCGTTGGCCTAAGAGGTGCGGCAGAGCTGATGCCGAGCGAACTCTCTGGCGGAATGGCAAGACGCGCTGCACTGGCAAGAGCAATCGCCCTTGATCCTGAATTGATTCTTTATGATGAGCCGTTTGTCGGCCAAGACCCTATTACTATGGGGGTGCTGGTGGAGCTGATACGTAAGCTCAATAACGCGCTCAATGTGACGTCTGTTGTTGTCTCTCATGATGTGCCAGAGGTGATGTCGATTGCCGACTGGGTTTACTTGCTGGCGAATGGCAAAATTGTCGCTAAGGGCACGCCAGATGAACTGCGTAACAACCCAGATCCCCGAGTTCAACAATTCCTAAATGGCGAAGCCGATGGACCGGTGCCATTTCGCTTTCCTGCCTCTCCATTAGAACAGGAGCTTTTTTAATATGGCATCGCTTTCCTTGTGGGTTCAAAAAGTCGGCCAGCGCGCGCTTTCTGTGGGTTATGCATGGGGGCGGGCGACGTTTATGTTGCTAGGCGTAGTGCTTTCTCGCCCGCAGCCGAAAAAGCATTTCCCACTGCTGGTCAAACAGCTTTATAACGTTGGGGTGCAGTCACTGGCGATAATTTTGGTCTCAGGACTGTTTATTGGCATGGTGCTGAGCTTACAAGGTTATGTGGTGCTGGTGGACTACGGTGCAGAAGGCAGCCTTGGGCAAATGGTCGCGCTATCACTGCTCAGAGAGCTCGGTCCTGTGGTGACTGCGCTACTTTTTGCGGGTCGTGCAGGCTCTGCATTGACTGCGGAAATCGGCTTAATGAAAGCTACTGAGCAGCTATCTAGCTTAGAAATGATGGCTGTAGACCCTATCAAACGCGTTGTTGCTCCGCGCTTTTGGGCTGGGGTTATCTCTATGCCACTGCTGGCGATGATCTTTATGTCAGTAGGTATTTGGGGTGGACAGCTAGTAGGCGTAGATTGGAAAGGTATCGATCATGGTAGTTTCTGGTCAGCGATGCAGTCTTCGGTGGAGTTAGGTCGTGATATCGGCAACAGTGCGATTAAGTGTGTGATGTTTGCGATTACCGTGACTTGGATTGCTTTATTTAATGGCTATGACGCGACGCCTACCTCAGAAGGGATCAGTCAAGCGACGACGCGAACCGTAGTACATTCCTCGCTTGCGGTACTCGGATTAGATTTTGTTCTTACTGCCTTGATGTTTGGCAACTAAGCTTAAAACAATAATTAAAGGAATTCTTAATGCAACAGACAAGAAAGTTGGAATTGTGGGTAGGCAGTTTTGTGTTGTTAGGCCTGTGCGCAATCTTGTTCATGGTTTTTCAGGTTGCTGACGTCAAGAGTCTAGGCTCTGGTGATACTTATACTCTAGAAGCTAGGTTCGACAATATTGGCAGTCTAAAAGTGCGCTCCCCAGTCAAAGTGGGCGGCGTGGTTATTGGACGAGTGAGCGATATCCATCTCGACAAAGAGTCATTTCTACCGATCGTAAGTTTGGCGATCAGCAGTGACTATCAGTTTCCAGATACTTCTAGTGCACAAGTACTGACCTCGGGGTTGATTGGAGAACAGTATATTGGATTGGTACCGGGCTTTGTTTTTGATGATGAAGGCTACTTAGGGGACGGTGATCGCATTGAGGATACCAAGTCAGCATTGGTGCTAGAGGATATGATTGGACAGGTGCTGTATAGCATCGGTGGTTCGGATGAGAGCGGTAAGGAGTAAGTGATGTTGAAGCGATGGTTTGAAATGTGTTCAGCGCTGATGATGACGATATTGCTTTCAGCGAATGTCATGGCAAATACAATTGATGCGACCAAGCCTTATGACATGATTATCAAGGTTTCGGATCAAGCGTTCTCGCGCCTTAGTGCGGAGCAGGACATTATAAAGGCCGCTCCTGATCACTTGAAAGTGGTCGTAGAAGAGGAGCTGATGCCACATGTGAATTATCGTTATGCGGCACTCAAACTACTTGGTCCGAATTTAAAAGGGGCTAAGCGTGAAGATGTGATGGAATTTATCAATGCATTTCGAGCTTATTTAGTCACGTCTTACGCTCAAGTACTGACGCAGTATACTGGCCAAGAAGTGAAGTTTGGACCTGAACCAAAAATCGACGATAAAACCTCCATCATCGGCGTCAAGGTGACCATCATGGACTCACCTAGACCGAACATCAATCTTGAGTTCAAACTCCGCAAAGATAAGAAAACCAGCGAGTGGAAAGCCTTTGATATGGTTGCCGAAGGCATCAGCCTGCTTTCTAGTAAACAGTCGGAGTGGAACACCAAGATCCGTCAAGAGGGCATCCCCTCGGTGGCTAAAGAACTTGAGCGTTTAGCGAAAGCACCGATTCGTTTTGAAGGCGGCGGTCAGTAATGGTGGCAAAATTAGAACAGCGTACTGACACAAGCTTGGCATTGGTGGGTAAGATAAGCCGCGATACTGTGCCAGCACTTTGGCGTGATGTTCAGCGCATTAATTTCACTCAGCCAGAGATGGATTTGGCGTTAGAACAGGTCGAGCGCTTCGATTCTGCTGGATTGGTGATGTTAATCCACTTATTAGAGCATGCAAAAAATCGAAAGTGTCATATAATGCTCAGCTTCGTGCCCGATGAGCTGAACATACTGTTTCAGCTATACAACGTTGAATCAGTCATAGAGAAACACATTTAGGAGTATCTTGTGGATAGCACAAAAGTACAGGAACTATTACAAAACGCGTTGAACCTAGAAGAGCTTATCGTCAAAGGCGAAGGTAGCCACTATGAAGTCATCGCGGTAGATGCTCAATTTGAAGGCATGAGCCGAGTTAAAAAACAGCAGACGATTTACGCTCCGCTGATGGAATACATTCAGCGTAATGACATCCACGCAGTATCAATTAAAGCCTATACTCCAGAAGAGTGGGCTCGTGATAAAAAGCTGATGTCTCTTTAAGGTTTATTAATGGATAAGTTTCGAGTTATTGGATCGGACGCGCCGCTGAGTGGCGAAGTGTCGATCTCTGGTGCTAAGAATGCAGCACTGCCAATTTTATTCGCTTCTATTCTGGCTGAAGAGCCAGTGGAAGTTGCTAACGTTCCTCATCTTCGTGATATTGATACGACGATGAAGCTACTGAGCCGCTTGGGTGCCAAAGTGCATCGTAACGGTTCTGTTCGCGTTGATGGTAGCGAAATCAATGAGCTATGCGCACCATATGACTTAGTAAAAACCATGCGTGCATCCATTTGGGCTCTCGGCCCTCTTGTTGCTCGTTTTGGTAAAGGCCAAGTATCACTGCCGGGTGGTTGTGCGATTGGTGCTCGTCCTGTGGATCTGCATATTCACGGTCTAGAGCAGCTAGGTGCGACTATCACGCTTGAAGATGGTTACGTGAAAGCAGAAGTCGATGGTCGCCTGAAAGGCGCGCATATCGTAATGGATAAAGTCAGTGTTGGCGCAACCATTACTGTCATGTGTGCTGCAACGCTTGCTGAAGGCACTACCGTGCTTGATAACGCCGCGCGTGAACCAGAGATTGTTGATACCGCAGACTTCTTGAACAAGCTTGGTGCTAAAGTGACGGGCGCGGGTACAGACACCATCACTATCGAAGGTGTTGAGCGTCTTTCTGGTGGCAAGCACACTGTGGTTGCAGACCGCATCGAAACTGGCACCTTCTTGGTGGCAGCAGCGGTATCTGGCGGTAAAGTCGTTTGCCGTAATACCAGTGCACACCTACTTGAAGCTGTTCTGGCTAAGCTTGAAGAAGCAGGTGCTGACGTTGAGACTGGCGATGACTGGATCTCATTGGATATGACGGGTCGCGAGCTCAAAGCGGTATCGATTCGTACGGCTCCTCATCCGGGCTTCCCTACGGACATGCAAGCGCAGTTTACGCTATTGAATATGATGGCGAAAGGCGGCGGCGTGATCACGGAAAACATCTTCGAAAACCGCTTTATGCATGTGCCTGAGCTAATGCGTATGGGCGCAAAAGCGGAAATCGAAGGTAACACCGTTATCTGTGGTGATGTGGAATCACTGAGCGGTGCTCAAGTGATGGCAACCGACCTTCGTGCTTCAGCGAGCTTAGTGATTGCTGGTTGTATTGCGCAAGGTGAGACCATCGTTGACCGTATCTATCACATCGATCGCGGTTATGAGCGCATTGAAGACAAATTGTCAGCGCTGGGTGCCAACATTACCCGTGTCGCGGGCGATGAATAACAACATTTAAGATTCAATTAGCCGAAATCCAAGGGTTTCGGCTTTTTTTTGAAGCCATTGTCGGAGAACAAAATGGTTGCTTTACTTCGCTGCATTGCAGTGGCTATCTTCGCCGTTGTGATGTTTGTATTTGGCTGCGGCTATTGTCTGCTCAGCCCAAGAAATCCAAAACATGTGTTTACCTTTGGCCGCTACTTTGGCGCTATGTCGAAGATTCTCGGTGTGAAGCTTGATCTGCGCCTTCCTGAAGACGCGTACAAACGTGGTCAACATATCTATATTGCTAACCACCAGAACAACTGGGACTTGTTCACTGTCTCTTCAGCGGTGACGCCAAACGTGGTGACGGTAGGTAAAAAGAGCCTACTGTGGATGCCGCTTTTTGGTCAGCTTTACTACCTAACCGGTAACATCTTGATTGACCGTGCTAACCGCAGCAAAGCGAAAGGTACTATTGACCAAGTAGTTGATAGCATGAAGAAGAGTAACCTATCGGTATGGATGTTTCCAGAAGGTACGCGCTCTCGTGGTCGCGGTTTACTGCCGTTCAAAACCGGTGCTTTCCATGCTGCGATTGGTGCAGAAGTGCCAATCATTCCAATCGTTTGCAGCAGCACGGGTCACTTAAAGCTGAACAAGTGGGATAACGGTCATATCATCGTTGAGATGTTGCCACCGGTCTCTATAGAAGGCTACGGTAAAGAAGATGTGCGCAAACTTGCGAATGTTTGTCGAGAGCAAATGGTAGAGAAGCTTGCAGAGCTGGACGCCGAAGTCGCCGAGCTCAACGCGAAGAAATAATCAAAAAAGGGTTGCCAGTGGCAACCCTTTTTCTATTTAAGCGAAGCGATTATTTGCGAACCGCGATCGCTTCAATCTCAATTTTCACATCTTTTGGAAGACGAGCAACTTCAACACAAGAGCGCGCTGGGTAGTTTGCTACGTTGTGCTCATCGAAGAACTTGCCGTATACCTCGTTCACAGTACCAAAGTCGTTAAGGTCTTTAACGAAAACGGTCATTTTAACGATGTCTGAAACAGTAAGGCCAGATGCTTCAACCACAGATTTCACGTTGTCTAGAGACTGACGTGCTTGCTCAGAAATGTCGTCTGATACGTCACCTGTTTGAGGGTTCACAGGGATTTGGCCTGAAGTCAGTACCATGTTGCCTAGATCAACACCTTGAACGTAAGGGCCAATTGCTGCTGGTGCAGACTCTGTATGAAGTACTTTTGTCATCGTTTTATCCATAATTATGGGATTAGTAAGAGCTTAAGACTGCCTCTAGGACAAATAAAAATCAAGCCTACAACAATGAGAAATATTGTAGACTTGAATGACTATTCACTTGAGATTAATTCTAGCGTTCGGTCACGATCTCACGAGAGTAAACCTTTTCGCAGTATTTGCACTTCAAACGGATGTCTTCGTGCTTTTCAAATACCTTGAAGCTGCTGTCTACGGGCTCATTGTGCGTGATGCAGTTGCTGTTTGGACACTCAAAAACACCAGTGATGGTTTCTGGAAGCTCTAACGCCAGCTTTTTGCACACTTCGTAGTTTTCAATCTGGTTTACTGTGGCATGTGGCGCATACAGTGCTAGCTTGTTCGCTTGCTCTTCAGTGATAAACACGTTTTCAATCTTTAGCAGATCTTTGCTGCCCAGTGCTGATGAAGGCAAGTTTAGGCCGATAGTAACGCGCTGTTTTGATTCATCCATCGCGAACAGCTTCAGTACCTTGATGCCAATGTTTGCTGGGATGTGGTCAATAACGGTGCCGTTTTTGATCGCTTCAACTTGCAATTGGGTTTCTTTAGCCATGACAATCTCTCCTTAAAGTGCTTCGTTTAGAACAAGTGCTAGCAGCGCTTCACGAGCGTACACACCGTTTTCTGCTTGTTGGAAGTAATACGCGTAAGGCGTTTTATCAACGTCTACGGTGATTTCATCCACACGTGGCAGTGGGTGCAGGACTTTAAGGTTATCGCGTGCATCTTTTAGTGTCTCTGCTGACAGGATATACGCCGACTTAATGTGTGCGTACTCAGATTCGTCAAAACGCTCTTTCTGTACGCGAGTCATGTAAAGGATATCGAGCTCAGGCACGACGCTGTCGATGTCCGTGTGCAGGCTATACTGAATACCGGCTTCTTCTAGCTCTTCACAGATGTAATCTGGCATTGCTAGCGCTTCTGGTGCGATAAAGAAGAAGCGTACGTTGTCGAATTTAGCCAGTGCTTGGGTCAATGAGTGAACTGTGCGGCCGTATTTTAGGTCGCCCACAAATGCAACGTTGATGTCATCTAGACGACCTTGCGTCTCATAAATAGAGTACAGATCAAGCAGGGTTTGTGTTGGGTGTTGGTTTGCACCGTCTCCCGCGTTGATAACCGGTACGCCGTTAGAGAACTCAGAAGCAAGGCGTGCTGCGCCTTCTTGTGGGTGGCGCATGACGAAGGCATCAACGTATGAAGAGATGACCTGAACAGAGTCTGCCAGCGTCTCGCCTTTTTTCGCCAGCGAAGTGTTACCGCCACTGTCGAAACCAATCACATCACCGCCGATGCGCTGGATAGCCGTTTCGAAAGAAAGTCGGGTACGTGTCGATGGCTCGAAGAAGCAGCTTGCCACGACTTTATTCTTGATTAACTCAGGTTGAGGGTTGGATTTTAGATGCCCCGCGGTTTTCACAATGAGTTCTAGCTCCCCACGTGACAGTTCCGGAATCGAGATAATGTGCTTTTGATAGAGCGTATTCGCCATGTTTATCTTCCCTATAGTTACAACCAGACCAGATACTTTCTCTAAGTGATATAGAGATTAACGACCATAAAAAAGCCCCCCATATTGGGAGGCTTAGAATTCGATAGGAAATAATAACGGTGCGTGATAAGCAAACTGCTTATCGAGAGTGTGTTGTGATGTCAAACTCGCTTGCGCCATTAATCGTTCCCCAGACAAATTGCCGAGAATTATACGCCCAAAATTTGCGAGCGCAAGCGATTACATCAAACATTTGGCGTCAATTATTACCAACTTTATTAGCTGCCTAAAGTGGCTACCATGACCGCTTTAATAGTATGCATACGGTTCTCTGCTTCATCGAAAACGATTGAATATTCAGACTCAAACACATCATTGGTCACTTCAAGGCCATTGAGTCCATATTTATCCGCAATTTCTTTACCTATAGTCGTCTGGTCATCATGGAAAGCGGGCAAACAGTGCATAAATTTCACGTTTTTATTCCCAGTTGCTTCGATCATCGCCATATTAACTTGATAAGGTTTCATTAGAGCGATGCGCTCTTCCCATGCCTCGGCAGATTCGCCCATTGATACCCAAACGTCGGTATATAGGAAGTCACAATCTTTGACGCCAGCTTGGACATCCTCAGTTAGGGTGATGGTCGCGCCTGTTGCTTGTGCAATGGTCTGACACTCATCAACTAAGCTTTGCTCTGGCCAAAATGCTTTAGGGGCGACCAAACGAATATCCATGCCCATTTTGGCTGCGCCCACCATGAGCGAGTTGCCCATGTTATTGCGCGCGTCACCTAAGTAAGCAAATTTGATTTGATGCAGTTGCTTACCTTTGCCGTGCTCAAGCATAGTGAGGAAGTCGGCAAGGATTTGAGTAGGATGGAACTCGTCTGTTAAACCATTCCATACCGGAACGCCAGCATGTGCGCCAAGCTCTTCAACAATCTCTTGGCCAAAGCCGCGATATTCAATGCCATCGTACATACGACCTAACACGCGCGCCGTATCTTTCATTGATTCTTTGTGACCAATTTGCGAGCCAGAAGGGCCGATGTAAGACACTTGTGCGCCTTGATCAAAAGCCGCTACTTCAAAAGCGCATCGGGTACGGGTCGATGCTTTTTCAAAGATAAGCGCAATGTTTTTGCCAACCAGTTTCTTTTGTTCTGTGCCCGCGTATTTTGCCGATTTGAGCTCTTTAGACATGTCGAGCAGAAATTGAATTTCTTTTGGCGTGAAGTCGAGAAGCTTAAGAAAGTTCCTATTCCGTAAGTTGTAAGCCATGGTCCGTACCTCTGTGTTAGTTGTTGATTCTATTTATACATACAAATTCTTATTTTGTGAATAATTATTTTATTTTTGTGCAAAAAAAGCCCCTTATCTGGGGCTTTTGTAAATAGTTATGTTTAAATGCCATCGCGTTCAATTGGGCAACTCATACAGCGAGCACCACCACGACCACGGCCAAGTTCATTGCCCGGAATGGTCAACACTTGAATGCCGGCTTTGTCGTATTTTTCATTGGTGTACACGTTGCGCTCATAGCCGATGACAACGCCGGGTTTAACAGTAAGCACGTTATTGGCATCGTTCCATTGCTCTCGCTCAGCTTCGTAGTTGTCGCCGCCGGTGGTAATGATCTTCAACTGATCAACATCCAGTGCGCTTTCTAGTGCTTTGAGATAGTTTGGCAGTTTTTCAACCTGCATCTGGCCGTTATTCGATGGCGTTAAACGCCAAGTATCAAGCTTGTCATTGATGATTTCTGGATAGACAGAGAAGGTATCGACATCCATGTGGGTCATGACCGTATCTAAGTGCATACATGAGCGATGCTTAGGTAGGTCGATAGCAATGACTTGGCTGGCTTGTCCTGACTTGAACAAGCTGGCTGCCAAATTTTCCACCCCTTGAGGTGTGGTGCGCTCAGAGATGCCAATGAGCACTGCGCCTTTACCAATGACCAGAACATCACCGCCTTCGATATTGGCATTGTCGTAATGCAGATCTTCATCGCCAAAGTATTTAATGAAGTCTTGGCCGGCAAACGTAGTGTGCCAACGGTAGATAGCACGAAGGTGATTGGTTTCGCGCTGACGCGCCGGTTTCATCATCGGGTTTAACGAAACGCCGCCATACACCCAGCATGAGGTATCGCGGGTGAAAAGATGATTAGGCAAAGGCTCAATGACAAAGTCGAGCGGTCTGCTCATCTTTTGCAATATCGATGGTGTTTTGATTGGTAGCTCAGAGTAGGCGAGGCCACCGAGCAACACGGTCGCTAAATGCTCGTTGTCCATTTGCGCTAGATATTGGCGCAGCTCGCTGGCAAAAATTGGCCCGTAGCGAAAGTCGGAAATTTGCGTATCGAGTAGCCAGGTTCTAGCATCGTCTACTGCGAGGGTTTCTACTAGCAAGTCATGAAGCAACAAAACCTCGACGTCTTGGCTGCGCAGTGTGCTTGCAAAAGCATCGTGCTCTTCGCCAGCCGCTTCTACTGCCAGTACGTCATCGAACAAGAGTTCATGACAGTTAGATGGGGTGAGGTGGGTTAAGGCTCTTTCTGGACGGTTTAGCAAAACGCGTCGTAATTGACCGACTTCCGAGCCGACATACAACTTACTCATTACGATTCCTTTCAGCTTGATCTGCCGCTATTTATGACAAGCTTGTTATAAAGATGCAAGTTTAATGACCAGTAAATATCACTGTTCAATGTTTTATTTTCAGTTAAATTGATTGATTGATTGATTCTAGGCAGACAAAGATGGCGTCATTTGGGGTATTCACAAAGGGGGATGAGTGCTTGGATATGCAGGGTTTTCTGCCAATCAAGATTCAATACTCATGTCACTAGCTTGAATAAAAAAACAGTTTCCAGCGGTTCTATTAATAATTAATGAATAAAACCTAAAGCTGGAGAGTATCAGGCTGACTGGCGGATATGCATGCTTTATCTATAACTTTGCGGCGATCTGAGTTGAGCCTATCGTTCATCGTCAACGCACCTAAAAAGAGTGAAGCCTTCGGGTATTAAAATGTTAAATTTATGTATATGTGATCTTGATCATGCTTTGCTCTCAATGCGATTTCAAAAATAGTCAGTAAAGATCTCGTTTTGATCTTTCGATCTCCGGCGACTTCTCGTATTATTCATGCCGTTAACCTATTTATAGCTGGAGCACTTTATGTCTCAACAAGATGAGTATATGTCCGTTGAAGAATTGATCGAATTTCAGAAGGAAGAAACTCGCGATATCATTCAAGCGCTAATTGAAGATGGAAGTGATCCAGAAGCACTTTACGAGATCGAACACCACCTGTTCGCAGAAGACTTTGATCGTCTAGAGAAAGCCGTTGTCGAAGCGTTTAAGATGGGCTTCGAGGTGCTAGAAGCAGAAGAAACTGAAGACGAAGATGGCAATAAACTACTTTGTTGTGATGCGACAATGGAATCGACATTGAACGCTGAGCAAATTGATGCTCAGGTTGAAAAGTTGGTTCAATTGGCAGAGAAATACGACATTATCTACGATGGCTGGGGTACGTACTACGAAGGCGAAGATGCGCTTTACCCTGAAGAAGATGATGAAGACGAATAAGTCTTGATGAAAAGGTCAGCTCCGCTGACCTTTTTTGATCTTGCTATCTTTCCAAATTCGATTTGATTATACTTCGCCTAACATGATCTAGGTCAATATAATCAATGAAGATGAATCTCGCCGGTCTTTGGCAACTCTCCCCCCTTACCGATCTATCCATCCCTCAAGATGATCTGACGTTTCCAGGTGCACTGAGCCAAGTACTACCAGAAACCTTGTCTGAACAAGCGATTCGCGAGCAAGAGTGGCACTTAATGCATGACTTTGAGCTCACGGAGGCTCAGTTGGCGAACCCTGCGGTGGATTTGGTTATTGGCGGCGTTGATTATTACGCAGAGGTGCGTATCAACGGATGTGCGGTCATTGATTGTGACGGCAGTGAGACTACCTATTGCAAAGAGATCCGAGCCCATCTTCAACAAGGCCCAAACCGAGTCGAAATCCTATTTCTTGAGTATGATGAAGATGACCTGCTTGTTGATATGGATAATGCGCCAGCATGTTCACTAGCTCAAGAAAAGTCTCGCACCGATGAGCGCATGGGGGTTTGGCAAACACCTTATTTGCAGTTTATCCCTCACGTACGCCTTGAGCACGTGGCAATGGAGCAGATTTGGCACCATGGTGGCGGCTGTGAATTCAAAGTGGACTTACATTATCAAACGTTTCGTGCTGGCCTCGTCTCTGCCTCGGTCAAGTTCGATGGTATGACCTACTTCTTACCGATAGACGTTCGCGCTAATCAAGCCTCCGCACTGTTTCAGATAGAAGCACCTAAATACGCAGACCCAGAACTCCCGAATAAAGACGAGCTCTACAATCTAGTAGTAGAGCTCGATGGCCAACAGCAAGAGTTCGACGTCGCACTTAGCCAACAACTCTGCGTCACTCATGTAGCGTTATAGTTTGAAATTAAGGCGATGCGACGAAGGAGCCTGCCAGCCGTACCGCCCCTTAATAAGCGGGGCGCGTAGCTGGGAGGGATAAGCTTTTGATTTAAATCTAAAGCAACTGCTTCAACCGATACAACTCTTCCAACGCCTGACGCGGCGTTAAATCATCCGGATTAATCTGCGCTAACGCTTCTTCCACTTCACTCGGCTCTGGGATCAAGCTCAATTGATTGGCAATATCCACCTTTGGCGATTCTGCTCGCGCAGGAATCTGACCAATTTGCTCTAGCTGCGTTAGTTTTTGGCGCGCGTTCTTAATCACCGCTTTTGGCACGCCAGCAAGGCCAGCTACGGCAAGACCGTAGGACTTACTTGCGGCGCCTTCTTGTACCGCGTGCATAAAGGCAATCGAGTCACCATGCTCCACCGCATCCAAATGAACATTGGCAAGGTTTGGCAACTGATTTGGCATCTCAGTGAGCTCAAAATAGTGTGTTGCAAACAGCGTCATAGCACCCACTTTGGTCGCTAACCATTCTGCACTTGCCCAAGCGAGCGATAGGCCATCGTAGGTACTGGTGCCGCGGCCAATTTCATCCATCAGCACTAAGCTGTTTTGAGTAGCATTGTGCAAGATATTGGCGGTTTCTGTCATCTCAACCATGAAGGTCGAGCGACCAGAGGCAAGATCATCAGAGGCGCCAATACGAGTAAAGATACGATCCAAGGAGCCAATTTCAGCAGACTCTGCAGGCACGTAACAACCGATGTGCGCCATGAGCGCAATGAGTGCGGTTTGGCGCATATAAGTCGATTTACCACCCATGTTTGGACCGGTAACGATCAGCATCTTACGTTCTGGGTTGAGCGCTATTGGGTTGGCAATAAACGGCTCATCCATGACTTGCTCAACCACTGGGTGACGGCCTGACTGAATCTGAATACCTGCTTTTTCAGTTAATGTTGGTCGGCAGTAATCTAGGCTTTCTGCGCGCTCAGTTAAGTTTTGCAGTACATCGAGCTGGGACAAAGCGGACGCTAGGTTTTGGAGCTGCTCTAGGCTTGGCAGTAGCAAATCAAACAGTTCTTCCCATAGCTTTTTCTCTATGGCGAGTGCTTTTGATTTTGAGTTCAATACCTTATCTTCGTGCTCTTTGAGCTCTGGAATAATGTAGCGCTCGGCATTTTTCAACGTTTGACGACGAACGTAATGCGGCGGCACAAGGTGGCTCTGACCACGGCTCACCTGAATGTAGAAGCCGTGAACATTGTTGTAGCCAACCTTAAGGGTGTCGATACCGTGACGGTCACGCTCATCGTGTTCAAGTTTGTCTAGATAGGCCGTTGCGCCGTTGGCAAGATCACGCCACTCGTCTAGCTCTGCATTGTAACCATCGGCAATCACACCACCATCTCGAATCACAACAGGCGGGTTGTCTTTAATGGCACGCTCAAGCAGCTCGGCCATAGAGTCCATTGGTGCAGAGAATTCCGCGAGCTGCTTGAGGTACGGGTGTACGACAGTCTCTAGGCTCATTGCCAGTTCAGGCAACTGTTGCAGTGCGCTGCGCAGGCGTGCCATGTCACGGGGTCTTGCTGAGCGCAGTGCCAATCTTGCTAGGATACGTTCAATATCGCCGATCTGTTTAAGGGTTGGCGCTAGCTCTGCGTAAAGGGCATCTTGCTTGATCTCAGAGATCGCATCTAGGCGATAGTTCAGCGTTTTTTGGCAGCGCATTGGCTGGTGGATCCAGCGCTTGAGCATACGGCTACCCATGGCCGTTGCAGTATGATCGAGCACTTCAGCGAGTGTATTATCATGACCGCCAGAGAGATTTTGCGTGAGCTCTAGGTTACGTCTTGTTGCAGCATCAAGGATCACAGATTGATCTTGGCTATCTAATGTCAGTGAGCGAATATGAGGCAAAGCAGTTCTTTGAGTGTCTTTGACGTATTGGATCAAACAGCCTGCGGCGCAAAGTCCGAGCTCACACTTCTCTACACCAAAACCCACCAGGTCTTTGGTACCAAATTGTTGGTTCAGCTGCTGCCTAGCAGTATCGATTTCAAATTCCCAAACCGGACGGCGGCGATTGCCATTGCGATTGGCCATAATGCCAACCGGTTCAAAGTCTTCAGGGAATAGAAGTTCTTTTGGCGCTGTGCGCTGCAACTCGGCCAACATCGCTTCTTCACTACGAGGTTCACAAAGTTGAAAACGACCAGAGGTAATGTCTAGCGTGGCATAGCCAAATTTACCGTTTTGGTGGTAGATTGCGGCAATCAGGTTATCGAGTCGTTCTGAGAGTAGAGCTTCGTCAGAGACGGTACCCGGTGTGACGATACGAACAACTTTTCTTTCTACCGGCCCTTTGCTGGTCGCCGGATCGCCCACTTGTTCGCAAATCGCGACCGACTCACCAAGCTGCACCAGTTTGGCAAGGTAACCTTCGACAGCGTGAAAAGGGACACCCGCCATTGGAATGGGTTCACCCGCAGAAGCACCACGCTTGGTTAGCGAGATATCAAGCAATTGCGATGCGCGTTTGGCATCATCGTAAAACAGCTCGTAAAAGTCGCCCATGCGATAGAACAGCAAAATATCTGGGTTTTCGGCTTTTAGCTTCAGATACTGCTGCATCATTGGTGTGTGTTTTTGTTCCGCTTTCACTGTCACTTCTTTGCTACTGGTTTTCGTTGCCGCCTAGGATACGTGAAAGCAGCGAGAGCGAAAAGAGCAGAGTCTTTAATGATGCTCGTTAACATGATGTCACGTCACAGTTAGCCTTAATTTGAGGCGAGGAGTAGGGGAAATGCAAAACCTATCTGAATTAAGTACGCAATTGGGTCAGCTATTACAACAAGGCGATCAGGTTCTGGTTACAGCCGAGTCATGCACAGGCGGTGGCGTTGCCACAGTTATTACGGATATTGCTGGTAGCTCGGTCTGGTTTGATCGTGCTTTTGTTACCTATAGCAACGATGCCAAAATGGAAATGCTTGGTGTGCGTTCAGAAACGCTTGGTCAATACGGCGCGGTCAGTGAGGCTGTGGTTGTGGAAATGGCGCAAGGCGCACTCAAGCATTCAAGTGGCACATTGAGCGTCGCAATCAGTGGTATTGCTGGTCCGGGAGGGGGTAGCGAGGATAAGCCCGTAGGTACGGTCTGTTTTGCTTGGGCTTCCTCTGTCGGCTGGCAAAAAGTAGAAACGTGTCTGTTTGCAGGTGATCGAGCTGCAGTGCGCAGTCAAGCCGTCTGGCATGCCTTAACGATTTTGCTTGACCATGTGACTGACGAAGAGCCATATAGCTAATCACACTGGGTGTTCAAATGAGTCTTGGTTTTTTGCTAAACGTATGGAAATTAACAGACTCTTTTAGAACTCACATCAAGGTCACAAAAAAATCTTCATACAGGTATGGACACTGTATGAATCAACAGTATAATGAAACACATCTTGCGGCGTATTGAACACGTTGCTCACCTAATTAAAACAGCTCAAGCACGTAAGTTGCCTAAAGCGTATATCCGTAAAGGATAGTTGTGGAGAAAGTAATGGACGAGAATAAACAGAAGGCGTTAGCCGCTGCATTAGGTCAGATTGAAAAGCAATTTGGTAAAGGCTCAATTATGCGCCTTGGTGATAACCGTACCATGGACGTTGAAACTATTTCAACCGGCTCACTTTCTCTAGATATCGCGCTGGGTGCTGGTGGCCTGCCAATGGGTCGTATCGTTGAGATCTACGGTCCTGAGTCATCAGGTAAGACAACGCTTACCCTTGAGTGTATTGCTGCGGCTCAAAAAGCAGGTAAAACCTGTGCATTTATTGATGCTGAGCACGCACTTGACCCTGTGTATGCGAAGAAGTTAGGTGTTGATATCGACGCGCTATTGGTGTCTCAGCCAGATACTGGTGAGCAAGCACTTGAGATCTGTGACGCACTAGCACGCTCTGGCGCGATTGACGTCATGGTTGTTGACTCGGTTGCAGCACTGACACCAAAAGCAGAAATCGAAGGCGAGATGGGCGATAGCCACATGGGCCTGCAAGCTCGCATGCTTTCTCAAGCAATGCGTAAGCTAACTGGTAACCTAAAGCAGTCTAACTGTATGTGTATCTTCATCAACCAAATCCGTATGAAGATTGGTGTGATGTTCGGCAACCCAGAAACGACTACTGGTGGTAACGCACTTAAATTCTACGCATCTGTTCGTCTTGATATCCGCCGTACTGGTTCTATCAAAGAAGGCGACGAAGTGGTGGGTAACGAAACTCGCATCAAAGTGGTTAAGAACAAGATTGCCGCACCATTTAAGCAAGCGGAAACGCAAATTCTTTACGGTCAAGGATTCAACCGTTACGGTGAGCTGGTTGACCTAGGTGTTAAGCATAAGCTAGTTGAGAAAGCGGGCGCTTGGTATAGCTACAATGGCGACAAGATTGGTCAAGGTAAAGCGAACGCGTGTAAGTTCCTACGTGAGAACCCTGAAGCGGCGCAAGCGATTGATAGCAAGCTACGTGAACTGCTGCTAACACCAGCACTTCCTGAAGAAGCGGAAACCGGTGAAGCGCCGGCAGAAGAGCTATAAATCTTCATCTGAATGAAACAAAGCCCTGCAATGCGGGGCTTTGTTGTATCTGTTATCTTATCAAGCCATTAGTTTTTATGTATCAACGAAAGCCACCGACGCTATCAGCCAATGAAGCGGCCATCCAATTACTAAGCCGCCGCGATCACGGTGAGTACGAACTGTATCAAAAGCTTAGTTTCAAAGGCTATGAAGAGTCGGAGATCGAGGCCGCGATTGAGCTGTGTAAGTCTTACGGTTACCTCGATGATCTGCGCTTTGCAAAAAGCCAAGTGCGCCAACATATCTACAAAGGCCATGGCGAGCGCCGTATTCGTCAAGAGCTGAATCAAAAACGTGTCACAGAGTCAGTGGTTAATGAAGCCATGATGGAAGAGGAAGTCGATTGGTTTGAGCTGGCTAAAACCACGGCGGAGAAAAAGTTCCGTCACGGAAAAGCGAGCGATACTAAGGAATATGCCAAGCAAGTACGATTTTTACAGTACAGAGGCTACTCTTTTGAGCAGATAAACTACGCGTTGGACTCGCTAGAAACTGAATAAACGCCGCACGGGAGAGCCTGCAACTGCTTGTCCTAACTTGAATAAAGTGTCATTTCCTTACCTTTAATGCCTTTTTTACTAGAAGACTAGGCGAATCCTTACTCATGGGGTTACAATATGTCCCCAAAATCTAACTCGAATTATTTCAGGAAGAGCTGCATGTACATGAGCACAGACGAGGTTCGCAACGCGTTCCTTAAGTTCTTTGAGAGCAAAGGGCACCAAATCGTAGACAGTTCATCGTTGGTTCCACACGATGACCCAACTCTGCTTTTCACTAACGCCGGTATGAACCAGTTTAAAGACTGTTTCCTTGGCCTAGAGAAGCGTAACTACACTCGTGCCACTACGGCCCAGCGTTGTGTTCGCGCTGGTGGTAAGCACAACGACCTTGAGAACGTTGGCTTCACTGCTCGTCACCACACTTTCTTTGAGATGCTGGGTAACTTCAGCTTCGGTGATTACTTCAAAGAAGATGCCATCAGCTTTGCTTGGGAATTCCTAACAGAGACGCTAAAACTGCCAAAAGATCGTCTGCTTGTAACGGTTTATGAAACGGATGACGAAGCATTCGAGATTTGGAACAAGCAAGTAGGCGTTCCTGCCGACCGCATCGTTCGTATCGGCGACAAAGAAGGCGGTAAAGCATACGAGTCAGACAACTTCTGGCAAATGGGTGACACTGGTCCTTGTGGTCCATGTACAGAAATTTTCTATGATCATGGTGAGCATATCTGGGGTGGTCGCCCTGGTACTCCGGAAGAAGACGGTGACCGCTTCATCGAGATCTGGAACAACGTATTTATGCAGTTCAACCGTCACGCTGACGGTACAATGGAGCCGCTACCAAAACCATCGGTAGATACGGGTATGGGTATCGAGCGTATTTCTGCAATCATGCAGGGCGTTCACTCAAACTACGAAATCGATGTGTTCCAAACGCTAATCAAAGCAGCGGCAGAAGTGATCGGCTACGAAGATCTTTCTAACCAATCACTTCGCGTTATTGCTGACCACATTCGCTCGTGTTCATTCCTTATCGTTGACGGCGTAATGCCATCAAACGAAGGCCGTGGTTACGTGCTTCGTCGTATTATCCGTCGTGCAGTACGTCACGGTAACAAGCTTGGCGCACAAGGTGTCTTCTTCTACAAATTGGTTGGCACACTAGTATCAGTAATGGGTACGGCAGGTGAAGAGCTTAAGAAGCAACAAGCCGTTGTGGAAAAAGTACTGCGCATCGAAGAAGAGAACTTCGGTCGTACTCTTGAGCGTGGTATGACAATCTTGACGGAAGCACTTGATAGTCTTGGCGACGAGAAAGTGCTAGACGGTGAAACGGTATTCAAACTTTACGATACCTACGGCTTCCCAGCTGACCTGACTAACGATGTGGCTCGTGAGCGCGAGTTTGCTATCGATGAAGAAGGTTTTGAGAAAGCAATGGAAGCTCAGCGTCAACGTGCGCGTGAAGCTGGCCAATTTGGCACTGATTACAACGCTGCGATCAAAGTTGACACTGACACTGAGTTCTGTGGTTACACAGGCTCAGAAGGCAACAGCACAGTAGCAGCAATGTTTGTTGAAGGCAATGAAGTGGAAGCACTGTCTGCTGGTGACAAAGCGATTGTGGTTCTTGAAGAAACGCCGTTCTACGCAGAGTCTGGTGGTCAATGTGGTGATGCTGGCGTTCTGAAAACATCAGCGGGTCTATTTAAAGTAGAAGACACTCAAAAGCTAGGTAATGCGATTGCACACCACGGTGAGCTGGTTGAAGGCGTACTTGCTAAGGGCGATAAAGTAGCAGCGACTGTAGATGCAGAGCGCCGTGCAGCTATCTCGCTAAACCACTCGGCTACGCACTTGTTACATGCAGCACTGCGTCAAGTTCTAGGTGAGCACGTAACGCAGAAAGGCTCACTAGTGAAGCCTGACAACCTACGTTTTGACTTCTCTCATCTTGAAGCGATGACTAAAGCGGAAATCAAACAAGTTGAGCGCTTAGTAAACGCACAGATCCGTACTAACCACGTGATCGAAACAAACGTCATGGATATTGAGTCTGCGAAAGCAAAAGGTGCAATGGCCCTGTTTGGTGAGAAGTACGACGATGAAGTTCGCGTTCTTTCAATGGGCGAGTTCTCAACCGAGCTTTGTGGTGGTATCCACGCAAGCAGCACTGGTGATATTGGTCTATTTAAGATCACTTCTGAAGGTGGTATCGCTGCGGGTATCCGTCGTATTGAAGCGGTAACCGGTGAAGCGGCTTTGGATGCGATTGAAGCGACAGCTGCGCAGTTTGAGGCAAAACTTGGCGATGCGGCAAGCAAAGCGAAGTCTCTAGAAAAAGAGATTGCTCAGCTTAAAGATAAGCTAGCAGCGGTAGAAAGTGCCAATATCATGGGCAAAGTAGAAGAGATTGCTGGTACTCAGGTATTAGTAGCGGCTCTTGAAGGGGCAGATAGCAAAAACCTACGTACTATGATGGACAACGCTAAGAACCAAATGGGCAGCGGTATTGCGTTCATTGCAAACGTTGCTGATGGCAAAATTGGTTTGATTGCGGGTGTAACTAAAGATCTGACTGGCAAAGTGAAGGCGGGCGATCTTGTTAAGATGGTGGCTGAGCAAGTTGGCGGTAAAGGTGGCGGTCGCCCAGATATGGCGCAAGCAGGCGGCACCGATGTCGATGCACTACCAGAAGCACTGCAGTCTATTCGTGGTTGGTTAGAAGAACGTCTATAACGCTCTGAATCAACAATGAAAATGCCCAATCAATGTATGTTGATTGGGCATTGTTGCTTTAGGTCACTACTTATTCAGTGTATCAATTGCATACTATAACGCGGCACACAAATTTAATAGGTGAGGCAATCCGCGTCGCCTATCTATAAGGAGCGGCCTTGATGGTCGCGGTTTCAAAATCTGACAACTCACGTTGTCTTGGGAAGGTGAAGACTGGTGAAAAGACCACTAATCGTACAAAAGTTCGGTGGAACTTCTGTTGGCTCTGTAGAACGCATTCGTAACATCGCAGAGCAGGTAATTCGTGCAAAACAAACAGGCAAACAGGTCGTTGTAGTTGTCTCTGCAATGTCAGGAGAAACCAACCGCTTGGTGGACTTGGCTAAACAGGTTGATAGTGTCCCAAATGCCCGTGAACTTGATGTGCTTCTATCGGCCGGAGAGCAAGTTTCAATGGCATTGCTTTCTATGGCTTTAAATAAGCTAGGGCATGCTTCGGTATCGCTGACCGGAGCACAAGCGCAGATTACGACCAACAGTCGCCACAACAATGCCACGATTAGTCACATCGACACCTCTGTTATCGACCAGTATTTAGACCAAGACAAAATTGTCATTGTTGCCGGTTTTCAGGGCGTCAATGAACATGGTGACATCACTACGTTGGGTCGCGGCGGCTCTGATACTACCGCGGTCACTCTAGCTGGTGTTCTTAATGCTGAAGAGTGCCAAATTTATACCGACGTCGATGGTGTCTACAGCTGTGATCCTCGCGTAGTGAAAAGTGCCATCAAATGGCCAGAAATTGATTTTCCTACTATGCACGAAATGGCGCGCAAAGGCGCGAAAGTATTGCACCTACCTTGCGTAAGTTACGCTTGGCAACATCAGGTTCCGCTGCGCGTGTTATCAAGCTTTGAGTCAGGACAGGGCACTTTGGTGGTTGGCGAACAAGCGAAAGCACAGGTTCAAGGGGTTGCATTGAGAAAGCAGATGCGTCTGCTCAAAATTGCCAAATCCCATGTCGATGTGGTCGACAAACAGAAAGAGATGCTCGGTGTGGATGAAGCTGAATGGCTGCACGATGAGCACTTTAGTCAGCTTTTGCTCAAGTCAGACTGTTCTGACAGGCTTAAACTGGTGATTGAAAATAAACTCGTTGCGGAACAAGACGTCGCCTTAATTACAATGATTGGTGCTGAGGCCATAGCGCAAGCGTCACAATATCAACAACTTCTCAACCATTCAGACATATCTGTTCTACACTTTTGTGAGGATAAACACTCAATTACATTGGTAATAGAGCCTGAAGCTATCGACAAAGCGGCAGTCGTACTGCATGATAACACCATTATCACCAGTGGAACCGTCGTGGAATATGTGAAGCACGTACATTTGGGGTAAATACTTTTCATAAGAGAGTTTACGAAAATATAACTTTTGTTTGATAATAAGTTTCGTAGCAAGATAATTAGAGACTACTCAAGGAGCTAAGAATGCTGATTTTGACTCGCCGTGTTGGTGAAACGTTGATGATTGGTGATGAAGTCACTGTTACTGTATTGGGTGTAAAAGGCAACCAAGTTCGCATCGGTGTGAATGCTCCGAAAGAAGTATCCGTGCATCGTGAAGAGATCTACATGCGCATTCAAGCGGAAAAGGGAAATGGTAACGTTGCTTCTGGCAACTACTAATTCTAACCGAGAGGGCTGGCACATTGCTGGCCTTTTTGTTGGGTGAAATTCGCCATAAACTCGTGGCACTAGGGTGAATTTTGATTAGGAAAGCTACGATTAAATGGTGGTTTGGTTAATTTGCCAACGCTTAGTCTGTTTTTTCCTATTTTTGCCAAGAAAATGTTTGACTTATTTTTGGTAAATCGTAATATGTGCCTCCGCAAGACGGTGAGGTGGCCGAGAGGCTGAAGGCGCTCCCCTGCTAAGGGAGTATACGGTTTATAGCCGTATCGAGGGTTCGAATCCCTCCCTCACCGCCATTCTTGCATTGTGTTGTATAACACTGTTCTTATTGAACATATTGCGCGCTCGTAGCTCAGCTGGATAGAGTACCTGGCTACGAACCAGGCGGTCGAAGGTTCGAATCCTTCCGAGCGCGCCATTTCTCTCTTCGGAAAGAAATACATGCGGTGAGGTGGCCGAGAGGCTGAAGGCGCTCCCCTGCTAAGGGAGTATACGGTTTATAGCCGTATCGAGGGTTCGAATCCCTCCCTCACCGCCATTTATTGACTGTTTAAGTCAATTTTTTTGTTCAAAAAGAAAATAAATGTGATATGCTTCACATCCTTGCGCGCTCGTAGCTCAGCTGGATAGAGTACCTGGCTACGAACCAGGCGGTCGAAGGTTCGAATCCTTCCGAGCGCGCCATTCTCTCTTCTTTGTAGGGAATGCCCTTTGGGAAAGGAGTTTCTCTTTTAGAGAAAAAGGGTAATGCCCTGTAACGTCAAATGACAATGCGAAAACTTATTGCGCGCTCGTAGCTCAGCTGGATAGAGTACCTGGCTACGAACCAGGCGGTCGAAGGTTCGAATCCTTCCGAGCGCGCCATTCTCTCTTTGAGAGGCACTTTCTTTTTAAGAGATAGTGGAAGCCCAAGCATCGTTAAATGACAATACGAAAATTTGTTGCGCGCTCGTAGCTCAGCTGGATAGAGTACCTGGCTACGAACCAGGCGGTCGAAGGTTCGAATCCTTCCGAGCGCGCCATTCATTCTACTTTGTAGAGAAAAGGGCAATGCCCTGCAGCGTCGTCTGACAATGCGAAAACTGTTGCGCGCTCGTAGCTCAGCTGGATAGAGTACCTGGCTACGAACCAGGCGGTCGAAGGTTCGAATCCTTCCGAGCGCGCCATTTTCTTTCTTTATAGAGGCTTAGGGTAATGCCCTGCAACGTCATCTGACAATGCGAAAACTTGTTGCGCGCTCGTAGCTCAGCTGGATAGAGTACCTGGCTACGAACCAGGCGGTCGAAGGTTCGAATCCTTCCGAGCGCGCCATTCTTTAAAAAAACCTCGCTTAGGCGGGGTTTTTTATTAACAAAAATTCATCATATCAATAACCTTATTATTACAACGTAATGTTTTTAAAGGAAAAATTGCGGTAATTTTAAGCGTGTCCCAGTTTTTCAACTTTAGTTTGTTTATGTTGAAACCTTAGGTCAGGTCATAGTATGAAGTTCTGCATAACTTGAAATGCACCGCAAATTGTCGTGCGCATCATAGTTTTTCATTCGAATGACGTTTTAATGACCGTGTTAGATTAAACAAAATTGACAAAATTTCACCAATCGAGATAATCCTAGACCTCTTGCAATGGATCAATGCAAGACCATTGCCAGTCAATCAGTGCGCAGTGACGCCACAGACAATGATTGATTAACTTGTCAGGATGACAAAGAAAGGACGCAACATGACTAATATTGGAAGCCTGCTAGGAGATGCAGCCACCCTAATGCTGACGGGTATGGTTGTCGTATTCGTTTTCCTAACAATCCTCGTTTATCTCGTTCGGTTAATGTCGAAACTGGTACCACAAGAAGTGCCGGAGCCGATCGCAGTTCCTACTCAAAATACAATACAACAATCCCCCTCAAATGGCGTTAGTCCGAATGTGGTTGCAGCAATTTCTGCCGCTGTACACCAATACCGCACGTCGGCCGCTAAATAGATTGAGTTAAAAGTTTAAAAAGGAGTTTATGAGCATGTCTAAACCACTCGCTATCACGGACGTGGTACTTCGTGACGCCCACCAGTCTCTGTTTGCAACACGCATGCGTATCGAAGATATGTTGCCGATTGCCGCAGAGCTCGACAAAGTTGGCTACTGGTCTTTGGAAACGTGGGGGGGAGCAACCTTTGACGCGTGTATCCGTTTTCTAGGGGAAGATCCTTGGGAGCGCTTGCGTGAGCTGAAAAAAGCCATGCCGAACACGCCAATGCAAATGCTGCTCCGTGGTCAAAATCTTTTAGGCTACCGACACTATGCGGATGACGTGGTTGAAAAGTTTGTTGAGCGTGCTCATGCAAACGGCATGGATGTGTTCCGTATCTTTGATGCGATGAACGACGTTCGTAACTTCGAAAAAGCCGTGAAAGCTGCGGTTGATGTAGGCGCACATGCGCAGGGGACTCTGTCGTACACCACAAGCCCAGTCCACAACATAGATACTTGGGTAGACCTAGCTAAACGCCTAGAAGATTTAGGCTGTCACTCGCTATGTATTAAAGATATGTCAGGCCTGCTGAAGCCATACGAAGCAGAAGAACTTATCTCACGCATTAAAGCGTCATGTGAAGTGCCATTAGCGCTTCACTGTCACGCGACAACCGGTCTATCTACTGCTACAGCAGTGAAAGCTGTTGAAGCCGGTATAGATATTCTCGATACCGCGATCTCTTCAATGAGCCAAACCTACGGTCACACGCCAACAGAAACAGTTGTAGCTATGCTACAAGGCACTGAGCGTGATACCAACCTGAAACTAGAGCAGATCGAGCCGATCGCGGCTTACTTCCGTGAAGTACGTAAGAAGTACGCAAAATGGGAAGGCCAGCTCAAGGGCGTTGATTCACGCATCCTGATTGCTCAGGTACCAGGCGGCATGCTGACCAATATGGAAGGCCAGCTTAAAGAGCAAGGTGCGGCCGATCGCATTGATGAAGTTCTAGAAGAGATCCCACGCGTGCGTGAAGATCTGGGCTTCATTCCTCTCGTTACACCGACCTCTCAAATCGTTGGTACCCAAGCGGTGATCAACGTGCTTACTGGTGAGCGCTACAAGAGCATTACCAAAGAAACAGCGGGTGTACTCAAAGGCGAATACGGCAAAGCACCAGCAGAAGTGAATGCTGAGCTACAAGCGAAGGTACTCGATGGCGGTGAAGCAATCACTTGTCGTCCAGCGGACCTTCTGGAAGCTGAGCTTCATACACTCACCGATGATTTGCTACAAAAAGCGAAAGCGGATGGCATTTCTCTGGCTGAAGACACTGTGGACGATGTTCTTACTTACGCACTTTTCCCACAAGTTGGTCTTAAGTTCCTGAAAAATCGTCATAACCCAGATGCATTTGAACCAGCACCAGGTAAAGAAGAAGCGAAACCAGCAGCAGCTCCTGCGACATCAGCTCAAGGCATTGAAGCCTACAGTGTGAAAGTCGATGGTCAGGTTTACGATGTTGAGGTCGGCCCTAAAGGCGAACTGACGTCTGTAACGCCAGCTCAAGCTCCGGCAGCAGCGGCAGCTCCAGCACCTGCGGCAACCAATGTTGAAGCGGTAGCGGCGCCACTTGCGGGTAACATCTTCAAAGTAAACGTTGCTTCTGGTGCGCAAGTTCAAGAAGGTGACGTGCTACTTATCTTAGAAGCAATGAAGATGGAAACCGAAGTTCGCGCAGCGCAAAGTGGCGTGGTTCAAGATGTACACGTGAAAGAAGGTGACGCTGTTGTTGTTGGCGCGCCTCTCGTTAGCTTAGCGTAAGGGAGTACCATGGAAGGATTGATGACCCTATGGTCAGAAACAGGGATCGCTAACTTTGAATTCGGCCAGATCTGCATGATCATGGTCGGGTGCACCTTGCTGTTCTTAGCGATCCGCAAGGGTTTTGAACCTTTGCTGCTTTTGCCTATCGGCTTTGGTGCGATCCTAGCGAACATTCCAAATGCTGGCTTTACTGAGCCGGGTGGTTTGCTTTACTACGTCTACTACATTGGTATTGAGTCAGGGGTATTTCCTCTGCTTATCTTTATGGGTGTAGGGGCAATGACGGACTTTGGCGCCTTGATTGCCAACCCAAAAACCTTATGGTTAGGGGCGGCGGCGCAGTTTGGTATCTTTGCTACCTTGTTTGGTGCGATTTTGCTGAACTACGTACCGGGTATGGAGTTCTCCATGCAGGACGCAGCGTCTATCGCTATCATTGGTGGTGCCGATGGTCCGACGGCTATCTTCTTGGCAAGTCGTCTCTCTCCTGATTTGCTGGGCGCGATTGCGGTTGCGGCATACAGCTACATGGCATTGGTGCCGATCATTCAACCACCAATCATGAAAGCGTTAACGACTCCAGAAGAACGTACCATCAAAATGGCTCAGCTTCGTCATGTCAGCAAAGGGGAAAAAGTTCTGTTCCCTCTTGCGGTATTGTTGATGACGATTTTGTTCCTACCATCAGCCACACCACTTGTCGGTATGTTCTGTTTGGGTAACTTGATGCGTGAGGCTGGTGTGGTCGATCGCCTTTCAAAAACGGCTCAAAATGAGCTTATCAACATCGTTACCATTTTCTTAGGTTTAGGTGTTGGTTCTAAGCTTCAAGCTGAAGAGTTCTTGAACTTCGAAACGCTCGGTATCTTGGCACTCGGCGCTGTGGCATTCAGTATCGGTACTGGTGCTGGCGTTATGATGGCGAAGCTTCTCAACAAGTTTTCGAAAGAAGACATTAACCCACTTATTGGCGCAGCAGGGGTATCTGCGGTGCCGATGGCGGCACGCGTAGTGAACAAGGTTGGCCTGCAAGCGAACCCGCAAAACTTCCTACTGATGCACGCTATGGGACCAAACGTTGCTGGCGTTTTAGGTTCAGCGGTAGCCGCGGGTATCTTGTTGGCGCTCGTTGGCTAATCGATTAGCGATAAGCTGATATTCGAAGGGAAGCGAAAGCTTCCCTTTTTGCTTTGTTATGGCACTAAAACGTGAACATAGCCGATAGCTAAAGTGATTGAATTTGTTACATACTTGCTATTGAACGATGAAAAGATAATCTAGACTCATGGATGGAAATCGTTACTATGAAGTCATAGTCAGGAAGAGGAAGCTGCAATGAAGTGTAAACAGGTCGTGATTCCAGAGTTTGGTGCCGCAGAGGTTTTAGCGTTTCAGGAAATCGAAATCCCACAGCCACAGGCTGGGGAAGTGTTGGTGAAAGTGGCGTATTCAGGGATCAATCCGATTGATGTGAAAACTCGTGCTGGACTTGGCTGGGCAGCCGCCGAGAACAAAGACAACCTTCCTTGGGTTCCTGGCTATGATATTGCGGGTACGATTGAAGGGTTAGGTGAAGGCGCGGCACAGTTTGAGGTTGGTGAAGAGGTTGTGGGCTTTATTGGTTTCCCAGTGCGTGGTGGTGGTTACAGCCAGTATGTGTGCGTCCCTGAATTGGAGCTGATTCCCGTTCCAAACTCTGTCGCTCTTGAAGCGGCTGCAGCCTTGCCTTTAGCCGGACAAACCGCAGCACAGGCTATCAATAAAGCACAAGTTCAAGAAGGCGAGCGTGTGCTCATTCTGGCTGGTGCTGGTGGCGTTGGTCACATCGCCGTGCAGATTGCCGTCGCAGCAAAAGCGGAAGTGTATACCACCTGTAGCGAACGGAATTTAGATTACTTGGCTACGCTGGGTGCACATGCCATCAACTATGAGTTTGCACCGGCCTCTGAGCGTTTGAGCGGTGTTGATGTACTGATCGATCTGGTTGGCGGCGATACTGCGTTGGATGCGCTCAAATGTCTAAAAGACAATGCTCGTGTTGTCACTATTCCTACTATCACAGCGGAAATGGTATGCGAAAAAGCCAAACTGCTTGGTTTTGAAGCTAGTGGCATGCTGGTATCGCCAGATGCTAAGCAGATGGAAACATTGCTATATATGGTGGGTGTTGGATTGTTGAAGACAGAGATCCAGCACGTTTACCCTTATCAACAAGTGGTTGAGGCTCATCTGCAAGTCGAAACCAGCCGTACACGCGGTAAAGTACTTCTTAATATGCAATGCTAGAAACATTCTCTCAATATCTCGCGGAGTCTTGGTTCGCCAACTCCGCTCTCGCTGTTCTTTTTATCTCAGGTTTTTTAAGTGCCACGCTATTGCCTGGTGGGTCGGAAGCAGGATTAGTCGCAACACTGAGCCTACAACAGTACTCGCCCGTATGGGTAATAGTTGTCGCCACGATAGGTAACACGTTAGGCGGCCTGACCAACTATTGGATAGGAATTTGGCTGCCGAATCGAACTCAAAACGAGAAGCACGGTCATAAAGCCATAGCTTGGCTGCAAAAGTATGGTTACTGGAGCTTATTGTTCAGTTGGTTGCCTGTGATTGGCGACCCGCTCTGTTTAGCGGCCGGTTGGCTAAGAATGAAATTTCTTCCCTGCGTTATTTTGATAGCCATAGGTAAGGCACTGCGCTATATCGCGCTGACTGCTATTTTCTATGGACTATTCTAGTTTTCTCGATCTTTTAAGGAGCTCTTATGAGAAAGATCTGGCTCGGCTTGCTGTCGGTCGTTTTTGTTTACGGTTGTAGTAATAGCGACGTTTCGACTCAAACAGCGAGTGCACTTCCTCCCGGTATTACCCTTGTTGAGGAAATGAAAGCCGATCCCGATAGGGTGATGATCCCGTACTCTAAGTACAAGTTGGATAATGGCCTAACGGTGATCTTAGCGCCCGATGATTCAGATCCCTTGGTGCATGTAGACGTGACCTATCATGTTGGCTCGGCGCGTGAAGAAATTGGTAAATCGGGTTTCGCTCACTTCTTTGAACATATGATGTTCCAAGGCTCTGAGCATGTGGGCGACCAGCAGCACTTTAAGATCATTACGGAAGCGGGCGGTACCCTAAATGGCACGACGACCAGAGATCGAACCAACTACTTTGAAACCGTACCTTCAAACCAGTTAGAGAAGATGCTATGGCTGGAAGCGGATCGCATGGGCTTCTTACTGGGCGCGGTTTCGCAGCGTAAATTCGAAATTCAGCGTGATACGGTGAAAAACGAGCGTGCACAGAACTTTGATAATCGTCCTTATGGCTTAATCTGGGAGCGCATGGGCGAAGCTATGTTCCCAGAAGGTCACCCGTATTCTTGGCAGCCTATCGGCTACGTTGAGGATCTTGACCGTGTGAACGTGAATGATTTGAAAGCCTTTTTTCTACGCTGGTATGGGCCAAATAATGCGGTATTGACCATTGGTGGCGACATTGATAAAGCGCAAACCTTAGAGTGGATTCATAAATACTTTGGCACCATCCCTGAGGGGCCAAGCGTCGAGAAAGCACCTAAGCAGCCAGCAGTATTGCCAGAAGATCGCTATATCACTCTAGAGGATCGCATTCGTCAGCCAATGGTGGTGATCGGTTGGCCAACGACAAGCTATCGCGGTGCGGACGACCAAGTTGTACTCGATGCCATGGCGGACGCCATTGGTGGCGGCACCAATGGTTTGCTGTATCAAAAGCTGATTAAACCCCAAAAAGCACTCGATGCTGGTGCATTCAGCGATTGTAACGAGCTGGCTTGTAACTTTTATGTTTACGCGATGGGCGCATCCACTGATAAGGACGGCCTAAAGTCGCTTTACAATGACTTACTCGCTACCTTGGATGAGTTTGAAAAGCAAGGCATCAGTGAAGAGCGTTTGCAGCAAATCAACGGCCTTTCTGAAGCTGGTGCCGTATATGCGTTAGAAAGTGTTAAGGGTAAGGTCACTCAGCTGGCCGCGAATGAAACCTTTTATGGCAAGCCTGATCGCATTGAGCAAACACTAGAGCGAATTCGTGCAGTCACTCCAGAGGCGGTAAGCGCGGCCTACCAAACGTTTATCGAAGACAAGCATAAGGTCACACTCAGCGTCGTGCCGAAAGGGCGCACTGACATCGCAGTGCAACCTGCAACATTCGTAACGCCAGCGCGCACGCTGCCAGAGTATAAAGAAGTGACCGAAGCGGATCTTGATTTCCGTCGTCCAGTGGATAGCTTTGATCGCAGTGTCATGCCAGAAGTGGCAGAGGCTGTAAGTGCGAAAATGCCAGAGCTGTACGAAGTGCACTTTGATAATGGCAGTGAACTGCTAGGTACTGAAACGTCCGAAATACCAACGGTAGAGATCCATTTCCAACTACCGGCAGGCAGTCGCTATGTGCCAGAAGGCAAAGAAGGACTCGCAGGGCTAACCGCTTCGATGATGGAAGAGAGCACGACAACTCGCACGGTTGAGCAGCTACAAGCCGAACTTGACCGTTTAGGCAGTCAGATTGGATTTAGCGAAGGGGCATATACCACGCGTATCTCTGTTTCTGCGCTGGAGCGAAATCTACCGCAAACACTCACTCTTCTTGAAGACATGCTATTTAACCCAGCTATGAAGCAAGAAGACTTCGAACGCCTTAAAGCACAAACGCTTGAAGGTTTGGTTTATCAACACCAAAAACCAAGTTGGATGGCTTCGCAAGCAACCCGCGATGTGCTTTATGGCGACAGTGTATTTGGCCGCTCTTCAGACGGCAGCAATGCCTCGATTTCATCTATTACCTTGGATGACGTCAAAGCGTTTTATCGCGGGCACTACACACCACAAGGAGCACAAATTGTCGTGGTGGGGGATATCTCTAAGGAGCAAATTACTGACCAGCTAGCGTTTTGGTCGCTATGGCACGGGGAAGCAGCGCCGCTGATTGATCCAGAAGTCATCCCTTCTTTGGCTGGCCAGAAGATCTACTTGGTAGATAAGCCTTCAGCGCCGCAAAGTATTGTTCGTATGGTACGTCAAGGTTTGCCGTTTGATGCCACGGGTGAGCTCTACCTAAGTCGCTTGGCTAATTTTAACTTGGCTGGCAACTTTAATAGCCGTATCAACCAGAACCTAAGGGAAGATAAAGGTTATACCTATGGTGCGAGTGGCTACTTTGCAAGTAATCGAGAGGTCGGTGCGATTGTGTTTAGTGCGCAAGTTCGTGCTGACGCTACACTCGCCTCGCTTGAAGAGATGATTGCAGAGCTGAAAAACTATAGTGATAAAGGTATGACGGACGAAGAGCTGGCATTTATGCGCCTCGCCGTTGGGCAGCAAGATGCATTGACGTATGAAACGCCGAGTCAAAAAGCCAGCCTGCTTTCGTCGATTTTAACCTATAGTTTGGATAAGGATTACCTGAAGCAGCGTAATGACATTGTTGCCACCGTTGATAAATCGACGCTGAATGCGCTGGCGACGAAGTGGTTTGACCCTAGCCAATACCAATTGATAGTGGTGGGCGACGCTAAGCGTTTGAAGCCACAGTTAGAGAAACTGAATATTCCAATTACAGAGCTTGAAATCTCTCAATAATATAACCATATAGTGGGAATAGGTGATTTAGCGGACACAACGTAGCGTTCGCTAATACATCCGCTTTTCAATTGGAATAACAAACTATAAGCGAATCGCATTGTGACTAAATTTGCTCAGCGACTGGATCAAGTTGCTAAACATCAGGCCGTGTTCAAAGAGTTCGGACGCGGAGTGGAGCGGGAATCGCTGCGTTACACCGACGATGGTCGATTGGCGACAACGCCTCACCCTAAGTCGTTAGGCTCAGCCTTCACTAATGAATACATCACCACGGACTTCTCTGAGTCTCTTCTGGAATTCATAACGCCAGTATCACGTGATGTCGACACGCTGATTAATCAGTTATCCGATATTCATCACTTCACACAAACCAAACTGGGTAACGAGAAGCTATGGCCGCTGTCAATGCCTTGCTATGTTGGCTCAGAAGACGATATTGAGTTAGCGCAGTATGGCACGTCCAACTCGGGTCGTATGAAGACGCTATACCGTCAAGGTCTTAAGCATCGTTACGGAAGCTTGATGCAGATTATCTCTGGTGTGCACTTTAACTTCTCATTCCCTGAGTCGTTCTGGGATGCATTGTTCGGTGAGCAAGATGAGAAAACACGTCAAGATGCGAAGTCGAAAGCTTACTTTGGTTTGATTCGAAACTATTACCGCTTCGGTTGGTTGATCCCGTATTTCTTTGGTGCATCTCCTGCTATTTGCTCATCGTTCCTACAAGGTAAAGAGACTAAGCTGCCATTTGAAAAAGTGGGCGGCACCTTGTATTTACCAAAAGCGACCTCATTGAGATTGAGCGATCTGGGTTACACCAACAGTGCACAAAGCGCATTAAAGATTGGCTTTAACAGCCTTGACCAGTATCTGGAAGGACTGAACCAAGCGATTCATACACCATCACAAGACTTTGCCAAAATTGGCGTCAAAGTCGATGGTGAGTATCGTCAGCTGAACGATTATGTGCTGCAGATTGAAAACGAGCTATACGCGCCAATTAGACCTAAGCGTGTGGCGAAAAGTGGTGAAAAACCATCAGAGGCACTGTCTCGTGGTGGCGTTGAATACATAGAGGTTCGCTCGCTGGACGTGAACCCATATAGCCCAATTGGCATTACCGCTGAGCAAATTCGTTTCCTTGACCTGTTCCTAACTTGGTGTGTACTGAAAGATTCCGAGCCAATGGATGATTGTGAACTCGCATGCTGGCGTGAAAACTGGAACAAGGTGATCGTCGAAGGCCGTGAGGTTGGACTGCAGCTACAAATTGGTTGTGATGGTGAAGTACTTGATATCCAATCTTGGGTCAAACGTGTCTTTACCGATCTTCGTGGTATCGCGAAGCATATGGATGCGGCGCACGGTGGCAACGAGTACAGCGCGGTGTGTGATAAGCTTGAGGCATGGAATGAAAACCCTGAGTTGTCGATTTCGGGTCAGCTACTGGCGAAAACCAAAGAGCTAGGTGGACTCGGTAAAGTGGGCTGCGAATTGGGTAAAGAGTACCGTCAGAAGAACCTTTCTCACGAGTACAAAACGTATTCGACTCAAGTCATGGAAGATGAGGTAACGCGCTCGGTTGCTGCTCAGTTGAGTATTGAATCGGCAGATAGTGTCAACTTCGATGACTTCTTGTCGGATTACTTTGCTTATCTATCACCGGAGCAAGCCCAGGTCGCGAACTAAGCTTACCTACTGAAGTTGCACAGCGCTACTGCGCCACTTACAATCACGCTAAAGACATAGTTCTTATAGACACGGCTCTTAAAGACACAGTTCTCACGGTCTTAATCCAAGGTTGGAGCCGTGAGTAAACCAAGGAGAAAATATCATGCCACTACTGGATAGCTTTACGGTAGACCACACTAAAATGCACGCTCCAGCGGTACGCGTTGCGAAAACAATGCAAACCCCTAAAGGCGATACAATTACGGTTTTCGACCTACGTTTTACTGCCCCAAACAAGGACATTTTGTCTGAGCGTGGTATTCACACCCTAGAGCACCTATATGCTGGCTTCATGCGAGCACACCTAAATGGTGATCAGGTTGAGATCATCGATATCTCTCCAATGGGTTGCCGCACAGGCTTTTACATGAGCTTGATTGGTACACCATCAGAACAGCAAGTCGCTGATGCTTGGCTAAATGCGATGCAAGACGTACTGAAAGTCGAGAGCCAGAATAAGATCCCTGAGCTTAACGAATATCAGTGTGGTACTGCAGCGATGCACTCACTGGATGAGGCGAAAGCGATCGCTGAAAAGATCATTGAAGCGGGTATTCAAGTGAATAAGAATGATGAACTTGCTTTGCCTGAGTCTATGTTGCAACAGCTGAAAGTAGACTAATTGACTTAGGTCGCTTTGAGTAGAAAGGCGGCTAGCGGAAATTAAAAAGGATGGCATTTGCCATCCTTTTCTGTTTTTAAATCTGATTTAAGCCCACTGCGCCTCAAACCAGCTCTCTAGGATCACAACTGCTGATTGGCAATCGACATTGCCTTTTGACAACGCTTTGTAGCCACCCATCTCAAACAATTCTGAGCGAGCTTCGGCTGTAGACAGCCTTTCATCGTGCATTTCAACTTGGTAACCGAAACGGCCATGAACGCGGTTAGCAAACTTTTTAGCGCGTGCAGTAATGTCTTCAAGCGCTTTACCGCGCACATCCGTTGGCAAGCCAACAACGATGAGATCAGGTTGCCACTCTTTGAGTGTTGCTTCGATGTCATCCCAGTTGGGGATACCGTCTTTGGCTTTGAACGCCTTTAGTGGACTTGCTGTGCCGGTGACCTCTTGGCCGATGGCGCTACCAATACTTTTGGTTCCGAAATCGAAAGCAACGATGGTTCTGGATGTCATAAATTCTCTGTTTG
Organism: Vibrio sp. CB1-5; assembly: GCF_059412285.1. Classification (NCBI taxonomy): domain Bacteria; kingdom Pseudomonadati; phylum Pseudomonadota; class Gammaproteobacteria; order Vibrionales; family Vibrionaceae; genus Vibrio; species Vibrio sp. CB1-5. The sequence goes on from NZ_JBJHPB010000002.1 coordinate 54,469, forward strand.
TGAAGGCTATGTTCTTATAAAAACGAGGGCTTTGCGTAATACAGTCTATGCGTGACCGACGTCCGCTGAGAGCTGAGCGATGTCGAACCCTAACATACCCACGGCACTACTCCAACGCTCTTCCACTGGAGTGTCAAAGATAACGCTTGGATCGGCCTCTATGGTGAGCCATGAGTTTTCAGCCAGTTCCGTTTCCAGCTGCCCTGCGCTCCAGCCCGAGTAACCTAGGGCGACGATATAGTTGTCAGGCTGAGCATCGGTACCGAGTACCGCCAAAATGTCTTTGGATGTTGTGACTGAAACTCGGTCGGTGATCTGAATGCTAGACTGATACTGATCTTTAGGATTGTGCAGGATAAAACCGCGATCCTCGGACACGGGGCCACCGTTCAGTACGGGCTCGTCGAGGCTCTTACTATGCGAGGTTTGTGAAGCGATAGGGAGTTCAACTTGTACTTGCTTAAGCATGTTTGCGACAGTCACATCAATAGGGGTGCTGATCATGATACCCATGGCGCCCTCATCATTGTGCTCGCACACGTAAATCACGCTGCGCTGAAAGTAGGGATCTTTCATCCCTGGCATGGCAACGAGAAAGTGATTAGCTAAGTTCATACTCGTCTCTCCCTATCTACATCCACGAGTGGCTATTTGCCTAGACGACGCTCGATAGCATCCATTAGCTTGCCGGTAATAGAGATGTCAAAGGCGGCTTCGATTTCACGAATACACGTTGGGCTGGTCACGTTGATTTCTGTCAGTTTGTCACCAATAACATCCAATCCTACAAAGATTAAGCCTTTCTCCTTTAAAGTGGGAGCAACAGCCTCGGCAATTTGCTTGTCTGTCTCACTTAAGGGACGAGCTTCACCACGGCCGCCAGCAGCGAGGTTACCGCGGGTTTCACCTTTGGCTGGGATGCGTGCTAGGCAGTAAGGCATTGGTTCGCCATCAACAACGAGAATACGCTTGTCACCATTACTGATATCAGGAACGAACGTTTGTGCCATCGCATAGTTTTGGCCGTGATTGGTCAGCGTTTCGATGATCACTGAAACGTTTGGATCATCTTGCTTAACACGGAAGATAGAAGCGCCACCCATACCATCGAGTGGTTTTAGGATCACATCACCATGTTGGTCACGGAACTGCTTAATCTTCTCGGCTTTGCGCGTCACAATCGTAGTTGGTGTCAGTTCTGGGAACCACGCAGTGAATAGCTTTTCGTTACAGTCACGCAAGCTTTGAGGCTTGTTGACGATAAGCGTCCCTTTTTCTTCTGCACGCTCTAGGATGTAGGTCGCGTAGATGTATTCGGTGTCGAACGGAGGATCTTTACGCATCAGCACAGCATCAAGCTCTGACAGTTCAATGGTTTGCTCTGAGGTAAATTCGTACCAGCCGTTTGGATCTTCTTTGAGTTTTACGACTTTGGTGTCGGCAACGGCAGTGCCTTGATCTAGGTGCAGGTCATTCATTTCCATGTAGTGGATTTCATAACCGCGACGCTGGGCTTCCAGCATCATTGCAAAACTAGAGTCTTTCTTGATGTTGATGGATGAAATTGGATCCATCACGATACCGAGTTTGAGCATTGTTTTTCTCCCGTTAACCTAAATCGCCAAAGCGTACTTGAAGTGCCGTTATCGCCGTAAGCGCAGCCGTTTCTGTTCTCAGTACACGAGGACCAAGCAGGGTTTCTTCGAATTGATATTGTTCCGTCATTTCAATTTCTTGCGCTGATAATCCGCCCTCTGGACCGATAAGTAGACGAACCTTTTGCACCGGCTCTGGCAAGGTATTGATTGAATATTTGGCTCTTGGATGAAGGTTGAGCTTGAGCGCGTCAGATCGTTCTGCACACCACTCTTCAAGTGACATGATCGGACGAATCACTGGAATCGTGTTACGACCGCATTGCTCGCAGGCACTGATGGCGATTTTTTGCCACTGTTGTAGCTTCTTCTCAAAACGTTTGGCATCGAGCTTAACGCCGCAACGTTCTGAGATGAGTGGAGTGATGGTGTTGACGCCCAGTTCGACCGATTTTTGAATGGTGAATTCCATCTTGTCGCCACGAGAAATGACTTGTCCGAGATGCAGATCGAGCGGTGACTCGATACTGACCGCGATTTTCTCGCGGATCTCGACATCAACGTTTTTCTTGCCAACGCTAGTAATAGTCGCTGGAAATTCATGACCGCTGCCATCAAACAGCAGTACCTCTTGACCTTCTTTCATACGTAACACTCGGCCGATGTGTCCTGCGGCATCATCACTGAGCGCAAGTGTGCCCAAAGATTGAATCGTTTCAGGGTGATAGAGTCGAGGTATACGCATAACAATTTCCAAACAACAAACAGTATTGAGGTATAAGATGGATGCCAGCCCTCGAAATTACAAGGGCTTGGCGTCGGATTTAACTAGGATTTTTACACGCCTGTGCAACGAACGGATTATCGTTGCCTTGAATGCGCTTAATACGTTCGTTACGGGTGCACTCCCAAGCATCGACCGGGTAGGTTTTATTCCACGCATTCATGATCTGTGTCTGCTGTTTAGAGAGCTTAAAGCCATATTCTTGGCTCATATAAAGGTAGGTACGAGCGATAGAGCCACGCGCGCGATCCGGCGGCATGACTTTGCGCTGCTTAAAGTTCACCTGCATCTCACAGCGGCCGTAACTGACCCCATCCATGCCATTCCATTGTGAAAAGTTGTAGTTGGAACGGTCACCATTTACCTCACCGATCGCTGGCGTTAGGTTGTGCAGGTCGGCTTCCATGAGTTTGAATTGCTTGTCGTTACGGGTGCAGTTTTTGCGTCCGCCTTGTTGCCAACATTGTCGCTGGTGGCCAAATTGCCAGGCAGGTACCACATGCTCCCATTCGATGCGACTGGCACGTTTTTGTTGTTTACGAACTTGATAGCCGCAAGCGGATAGGTCAGGGGTGCCTTTTTTACCTTGCCATTGAATATCGCAGCCACAGTAAAAACTGATCGGGTGGTCGGCATAGATCTTAACTGCCTCTTTCTTGGCTTTGCTAAAGCTACTTGGCGGTGCACTGAGAACAGTAGTGGGCAGAGTGGCGACCAACAAACAGGCCGAAATGAAAAGCTGACGGATCATAGCAAGGTCTACAAAAGGTTGAGATAACCTAGTGTAACTCGCAAAAAAGACCTTAGCTATTGATAGTTAGATCATGAAGCTAGCTTAGCTGCGTACCAGTAAACTCAATAGTATCCCCGCATTTACGACAGCGATAGCTGGCTTGTTGGCGCATAACTTTGTTGTGGCGGCGAACTGTGACGGCAAAGGTGTCACATTTGCAGCGATATTCGAAAGTCCGTCCTTGTACTGAACTCACATTCAAAGAGTGCGTGGTTTTTGGGGCGATACCAAATACCTGGCTCATAACCATTTGCCACTCTTTGCCGTGTGGGCGTACTCGTCCAAATAACGCATAGGTGATCAAGTGGGCGACTTCATGCGGGATGACTTCTTCCATAAAGTCTTGCTGGTTTTCAGCAAGCAGAACGGGATTGAGGCGCACTTCCCACGATTGCAGGTAGGCTTTACCCGCAGCCTTGCCGCGCAACTTATAGTTTAGGGTAGGGATTGGGAAATCACGCTCAAAATACTGACGAGCTTGCTCTATGCAGCGAGACAGCGTCTTGATAGCTTGATAATGAAGTGGCTCAGAAAGCGAAGCGTCCACGGGGTATAACCTAAAATAAAAAAGCGCCCAAATAGGGCGCCATTCTACTTAAGTTGGCTGAGTATGCCAACGCGTTACACGTGATGTTTCTTCTTGATGGTCTCGTGATAAGCGTGCCATGTACCGTAACCGAGGATTGGCATTGTCACAATCATCCCGATTCCATATGTAGCAAAACCAATCAAGATACCGCCGCAGATAATCAGTGCCCAAACTATCATGGCTGGTACATTGGATTTCACGGCATTAAAGCTGGTGAAGACCGCTGTCATAATGTCGACTCGACGTTCCATCATCAGTGGAATAGAGAACGCTGAGATGGAGAAGATGACCGCCGCAATCACCGCACCAACCACGCTACCGGTAATCAAAAACGGAGCAAACTCGGTGAGTGGCGCACCTTGTACCGACGGATAAAGAGCATGTAGCAGAGCCGCAATTCGCATCCAAAAGATCATGGCTACGGCTAAAAGTATCGCAAACGCCCATTGCGAGGTGGAATTGCGTCCAATCGCTTTCATGGAGTGAAACAGACTCGGCTTGTGACCCTTCTCTCGTTCCCACGCCGCGTCATAGAGACCTAGTGCGAGGAATGGGCCAATTAACATGTATACAACTAGACTTGGCATGATCACTAGATGTGTGCCTTGCCATTGCACGAGCAGCACAATGGCGACCGCCGCAGCTGTAAAGCAGAGCCCATAAAAAGCACTGATGATCGGCATGCGAATAAGGTCATGCAATCCCAGCGCTAACCAATGAAAAGGTGCGGACACACTGAGTTGGTTACATGGAATGGTTTTAGCGTAATCTTGATCCCTGACTTCATGTTTCTTCTGGAAGTCATCAGAATTAACAGTTCGAGGCATATGTCCTCCCTGATTGACAAACTGGCCTTCGTTTTTCTCAGGGCATGGCGCTAATTTTAACGGACACGTCGGGCGTGAGACTTACAGTTATTTCTGTAGTGTCTAGTCATTTTCCGTTGTTAGCGTCTTCCCCTCTTAAGTGCTCTATTTTGCATACGAACAAACCCGTAAAGCGGTCTATTCGCAAGGGCACTTTTGTCTAACTATTGACCGTGTTAGGGGAAAACACAATTTTCAGAAGGGTATTAAATACAAGCCACAAGATAATAAGTTAACACTTTTGTAACAAAGTATTTGAAAAGACAGGATTAAAAAAATAAAAAAGCCCTCAAAAAATTTTGAGGGCTTTTTTGGAGTAAAAACTCAGACTAAGAGTAATTACAGACCAGCAAACTCACGCAGGATTGCTGCTTTGTCTGTCGCTTCCCAAGGGAATTCTTCGCGACCGAAGTGGCCGTATGCTGCTGTCTTCTTGTAGATTGGCTGAAGCAGGTTTAGCATCTCTTGTAGACCGTATGGACGTAGGTCGAAGTTTTGACGAACTGCTTCTACGATGATGTCGTGAGAAACTTTTTCAGTACCAAATGTCTCAACCATGATAGACGTTGGATCAGCAACACCGATGGCGTAAGACAGTTGGATCTCACAACGGTCAGCCATACCAGCCGCTACGATGTTCTTCGCTACATAACGTGCTGCGTATGCTGCAGAACGGTCAACTTTTGATGGATCTTTTCCAGAGAATGCACCACCACCGTGACGAGCTGCGCCGCCGTAGGTATCAACGATGATCTTACGACCCGTTAGACCACAGTCACCCATAGGACCGCCGATTACGAAACGACCGGTTGGGTTGATGAAGAAGTTGGTTTCTTTGTTGATCCACTCAGATGGAAGTACTGGCTTGATGATCTCTTCCATTACTGCTTCACGCAGATCAGGAGTAGAGATGGTATCACAGTGCTGAGTTGAAAGAACAACCGCATCGATACCCACGATCTTACCTTGGTCGTATTGGAACGTAACCTGAGACTTAGCGTCTGGACGTAGCCAAGGTAGAGTGCCGTTCTTACGCACTTCCGCTTGCTTTTGAACAAGACGGTGAGAGTATGTGATAGGTGCTGGCATTAGGATGTCAGTTTCGTTTGTTGCGTAACCGAACATGATGCCTTGGTCGCCCGCGCCTTGCTCTTTAGGATCCGCTTTATCAACACCTTGGTTGATATCTGGAGACTGTTTACCGATGGTGTTTAGAACGGCACAAGAATCCGCATCAAAACCCATGTCAGAGTGAACGTAGCCGATTTCGCGAACGGTTTCACGAGTTAGCTCTTCGATGTCTACCCATGCTGAAGTGGTGATCTCACCACCCACCATCACCATGCCAGTCTTAACGTAAGTTTCGCAAGCTACACGAGCTTTTGGATCTTGCTCCAAGATTGCATCAAGTACCGCGTCAGAAATCTGGTCCGCGATTTTATCTGGATGGCCTTCTGATACTGACTCAGAAGTAAATAGGTGCTTAGCCATGAGAGCTCCAATTTAAGTTTTAAGCAAGTGCTAGCACACTCACTTGTAATAAAATCAATGATATATTGTAGGTGTATCTACATCTAGACGTCTATTCTAGTCATCAATGTTCGATTAGCAAGCGATTTTTGCTTTTAACATATAGCCAAACGTTTGCCTGATTGGATTGATGCGATCCACTTATAATCGTCATTATTCGGCGAAAATGCTAAAAAATGGCGGTAAATCGTTTGCAGAGACTATATCGCTTTGCGACAATAGCGACCGCTGATTATTCAATCAGTCTATGAAAAACTTGGAATTCGCTTAATGCACTCAGGAGCCTACATGTCTTCTCGTAAACAACTCGCTAATGCAATCCGCGCGCTAAGCATGGATGGTGTTCAACAAGCTAACTCAGGTCACCCAGGTGCACCTATGGGTATGGCAGATATCGCTGAAGTTCTTTGGCGCTCTCACCTAAATCACAACCCATCAAACCCAGAGTGGGCTGATCGCGACCGTTTCGTTCTTTCTAACGGTCACGGCTCTATGCTGATTTACTCTCTGCTTCACCTAAGTGGTTACGAGCTATCTATTGACGATTTGAAAAACTTCCGTCAATTGCACTCAAAAACACCAGGCCACCCAGAGTATGGTTATGCTCCTGGTATCGAGACGACGACTGGCCCTCTAGGTCAAGGCATCACCAACGCAGTAGGTATGGCGATTGCTGAGAAATCTCTAGCAGCGCAATTCAACAAAGAAGGCCACGACATCGTTGACCACTTCACTTATGTGTTCATGGGTGATGGCTGTCTGATGGAAGGTATCTCTCACGAAGCGTGTTCTCTAGCGGGTACGCTAGGTCTTGGTAAGCTGATTGCTTTCTGGGATGACAACGGCATCTCTATCGACGGTGAAGTTGACGGTTGGTTCTCTGACGATACGCCTAAGCGTTTCGAAGCTTACGGCTGGCATGTCATCCCAGCAGTAGACGGCCACGATGCAGACGCAATCAACGCAGCGATTGAAGCGGCAAAAGCGGATCCACGTCCAACGCTAATTTGTACTAAAACCATCATCGGTTTTGGTTCTCCAAACAAAGCAGGCTCTCACGATTGTCACGGTGCACCACTAGGTCACGACGAAATTGCAGCAGCACGTGAATTCCTAGGTTGGGAACACGGTCCATTTGAAATCCCTGCTGACATCAAAGCAGAGTGGGATGCAAACGAAGCGGGTAGCGCCAAAGAAGCAGCTTGGAACGAGAAGCTAGCAGCTTATGAAGCGGCTTACCCAGAGCTTGCGGCTGAATTTAAACGCCGTGTGAACGGTGAGCTTCCTGCTCAGTGGGAGCAAGAAGCAAGCAAGATCATTGCTGACCTTCAAGCGAACCCAGCAAACATTGCATCACGTAAAGCGTCTCAAAACGCGCTAGAAGCGTTCGGTAAGATGCTTCCTGAGTTCATGGGCGGCTCTGCTGACCTAGCGCCATCAAACCTAACTATGTGGTCTGGCTCTCAGTCGCTAACGGCTGACGATGCGTCTGGTAACTACATCCACTACGGTGTACGTGAATTCGGTATGACGGCGATCATCAACGGTATCGCTCTTCACGGTGGTTTCGTACCTTACGGTGCAACATTCCTGATGTTCATGGAATACGCTCGTAACGCAATGCGCATGGCTGCACTAATGAAAGTGCAAAACATCCAAGTTTACACTCACGACTCTATCGGTCTGGGTGAAGATGGTCCAACGCACCAACCGGTTGAGCAAATCGCATCACTACGCGTAACGCCAAACATGAGCACATGGCGCCCATGTGACCAGGTTGAGTCTGCAGTGGCTTGGAAATACGCGATTGAGCGTAAAGACGGTCCAACATCGCTTATCTTCTCTCGTCAAAACCTAACGCAGCAAGATCGTGACGCCGAGCAGCTAGCAAACGTTGCTAAAGGTGGTTACATCTTGAAAGATTGCGAAGGCACGCCTGAGCTGATCCTTATCGCGACAGGTTCTGAGGTTGAGCTAGCAACAAACGCTTACGCTGAACTGACAGCTGAGGGCAAGAAAGTGCGCGTTGTATCTCTTCCTTCAACTGACGTATTTGACGCGCAAGATGAATCATACCGTGAAGCGGTTCTTCCAGCTGCAGTGACAAAGCGTATCGCTGTTGAAGCCGGCATTGCGGATTACTGGTACAAGTATGTTGGCTTCGGTGGCAAGATCATCGGTATGACAACCTTTGGTGAGTCTGCACCTGCAGGTGAGCTATTCAAGATGTTTGGTTTCACGACTGAAAATGTTGTGAACACAGCAAAAGAGTTGCTTGCATAAGCCTCTTTATTCTTGAAATGAAAAACCGAGCTTAGTCGCTCGGTTTTTTTATAGCTATTCAAACTCTTTGCCCTTGTTATCAAGCGTTCGCTTGCCACAAACCTGACAAGTCACATAGCGGTCCATATCGTAATAATGTCCACCATTAATAAAGGTATGGGCCATCAATTTCACTCTTGCCATCAAGGATGGGTCAGTGTCGTAGCTGCTAGGTTTGCGTACCAACACTTCTTTGTGAGCGGTCGGTTTTGCGCAAGATTGGCAGTACATTGAGTTTGTCATAGGGAACACCTCCTGTGCTGTAAAAACGGGGTCGTTAGAAGGCACAAGAACAGGTTCCTCGCTCAAGTGTAACAAGTCTATCCAGAGGAATTGGGAGAGCTTAAGAGAGGTGGATCGCAACTATTGGTGAGAAATGACGCAATCAATTTGTCATTCACGTAATGCTAAATGACGGTTGATCGGTTACCATGCAAGCCCTTATCACGTGAACAAAAAGGCGTAATGCGATGCTAAGAGTGGCAATTAATGGCTTTGGACGCATTGGACGAAATGTATTAAGAGCGTTGTACGAAAGCGAGAAGAACGACCAAATTAAAGTCGTCGCCGTGAACGAACTCGCGCAACCCGAAGCGATGGCTCACTTGCTTCAATACGATACCAGTCATGGTCGTTTTGAAAAAAAGGTTACCCACGACCAAGAGCATCTCTATCTTACTCATAAAGATGGTCAGTTCGACACCATTCGTATTCTGCACCTTGAAGACATCAGCCTACTACCGTGGAAGAACCTAGAGGTAGATATCGTCTTGGACTGCACTGGGGTGTTTGGCAGTCGTGCTGATGGTATGAAGCATATCGAGGCTGGTGCGAAGAAAGTGCTGTTTTCTCACCCAGGCAGTAATGATCTTGATAACACTATTATCTATGGGGTTAACCACCACACGCTTACCAAAGATCAACATATCGTCTCTAATGGATCTTGTACCACCAATTGTATCGTACCGATTATTCAAGCCTTAGATGAAGCGTTTGGTATCGACTCGGGGACCATCACCAGTATCCACTCCTCGATGAACGACCAGCAGGTAATCGATGCTTATCATGGCGATCTGCGTCGTACTCGCTCTGCCAGTCTATCCATCATTCCTGTTGATACGAAGCTTCATAAAGGCATCGAACGTATCTTTCCGAAATTTTCTAACAAATTTGAAGCAATTTCTGTAAGAGTGCCAACAATTAACGTCACCGCTATGGATCTAAGTGTAACTATAAATACGAATGTGAAAGTTAATGACGTAAATCAAGTCATTATTAATGCTTCTCGGTGTACATTAGACGGCATTGTTGACTATACTGAAGCACCGCTGGTTTCCGTGGACTTTAACCACGACCCACACAGCGCGATTGTTGACGGGACACAGACTCGAGTGAGTGATGGTCGTCTGGTCAAAATGCTGGTGTGGTGTGACAACGAGTGGGGTTTTGCTAATCGTATGTTAGACACTGCGTTAGCAATGCAAGCGTCTCAGTAGTATCAAGGGCGCATTGGGGGAAAATATTAATTTCGAAGCTTGAATTTAATATTCATGAGCCCAATATAAGTAAGCAGTTGATGAATTCTAAAACTTGGCATGAAGCCGGGTTTCAAAAACTTTATTTATTTTTTAGTTGAGAGGACTAAACATGTCTGTAATCAAGATGACTGACCTGGATCTAGCAGGTAAACGCGTATTTATCCGTGCTGATCTGAACGTACCAGTAAAAGACGGTAAAGTAACATCTGACGCTCGTATCCTTGCGTCTCTACCAACCATCAAGCACTGCCTAGAAGCTGGCGCTAAAGTTATGGTTACGTCTCACCTAGGTCGTCCTACTGAAGGCGAGTACGCAGAAGAGTTCTCTCTACAACCTGTTGTTAACTACCTAAACGACGCTCTTGAGTGTGAAGTTAAGCTTGCTAAAGATTACCTAGACGGTCTTGAGCTAAATACAGGTGAGCTTGTTGTTCTTGAAAACGTTCGCTTTAACAAAGGCGAGAAGAAGAACGAAGAAGAGCTATCTAAGAAATACGCAGCACTATGTGACATCTTCGTAATGGATGCATTCGGTACTGCGCACCGTGCACAAGCGTCTACTCACGGCGTTGGCATGAACGCACCTGTAGCGTGTGCTGGCCCTCTACTAGCTAACGAACTAGACGCACTAGGCAAAGCAATGGACAAGCCTGCTCGTCCAATGGTTGCTATCGTTGGTGGTTCTAAAGTATCTACTAAGCTTACTGTTCTTGAGTCGCTATCTAAAATCGCTGATCAACTTGTTGTTGGTGGTGGTATTGCGAACACGTTCATCGCAGCAGCGGGTCACAACGTAGGTAAGTCTCTATACGAAGCTGACCTAGTAGGCACAGCCAAGAAGCTAATGGATGAGTGTGCAATTCCAGTTGCTACTGATGTTGCTTGTGCAAAAGCATTCGACGAGAACGCAGAAGCTGAAATCAAGCACGTATCTGAAGTTCAAGACGACGACATGATTTTCGATCTAGGTCCAGACTCAACTGCTGAACTAGCGAAAATCCTGAAAGATGCTAAAACTATCCTATGGAACGGCCCTGTTGGCGTATTCGAATTCAAGAACTTCGAAGCGGGCACAGAAGGCATTTCTAAAGCGATCGCTGAATCTGAAGGTTTCTCTGTAGCAGGTGGTGGTGACACGCTAGCAGCTATCGACAAGTTCGGTATCAAAGCTGACGTTTCTTACATCTCTACAGGTGGCGGTGCATTCCTTGAGTTTGTTGAAGGTAAAGTACTACCAGCAGTAGCAATGCTTGAAGAGCGTGCTAAAGCATAATTATCTTTTTATAAAGCGGGCTAATGAGTCCGCTTTTATCTATGCTGCAATGGCTGGTTAACTTTGATACAATGCCGCCCATTGTGAGCAAACGATTGCCAATTTTTATTTAAAACGACAGAAAATAGGACTTATTCCATGTCTAAGATCTTCGACTTCGTAAAACCAGGTGTTATCTCTGGCGATGACGTTCAGAAAGTATTTGAAGTTGCTAAAGAGAACAACTTCGCTCTTCCTGCAGTTAACGTAGTTAACACTGACTCTATCAACGGTGTTCTTGAAGCTGCAGCTAAAGTTAAAGCTCCAGTTGTAGTTCAGTTCTCTAACGGCGGTGCTGGCTTCTTCGCTGGTAAAGGCGTTAAGCTTGAAGGTCAAGGCGCACAAATCCTAGGTGCAGTTGCTGGTGCGAAATACGTACACGCAGTAGCTGAGTCTTACGGTGTTCCAGTGATTCTTCACACTGACCACGCTGCTAAGAAACTTCTACCATGGATCGACGGTCTTCTAGATGCTGGTGAAGAGTTCTTCGCTCAAACTGGTAAGCCTCTATTCTCTTCTCACATGATCGACCTTTCTGAAGAGTCTCTAGAAGAGAATATCGAAATCTCTGCTAAGTACCTAGAGCGCATGGCTAAAATGGGCATGACTCTTGAGATCGAACTAGGTTGTACTGGTGGTGAAGAAGACGGCGTAGATAACTCTCACATGGACGCATCTGAGCTTTACACTTCTCCAGAAGACGTAGCTTACGCTTACGAGAAACTAAACGCTGTTAGCCCACGTTTCACTATCGCTGCTTCTTTCGGTAACGTACACGGTGTTTACAAGCCAGGTAACGTTGTTCTAACTCCAACTATCCTACGTGACTCTCAAGCATACTGTGCAGAGAAGTTCGGTATCGCACCTAACGCTCTAAACTTCGTATTCCACGGTGGTTCTGGTTCTACTGAAGCAGAAATCCAAGAGTCTATCGGCTACGGTGTTATCAAAATGAACATCGATACTGATACACAGTGGGCAACTTGGGACGGTATCCGTTCTTACGAAGCTGAGAACCACGATTACCTACAAGGTCAAATCGGTAACCCAACTGGCGAAGACGCTCCAAACAAGAAGTACTACGATCCACGCGTATGGCTACGTGCAGGTCAATCTTCAATGGTTGCTCGTCTAGAGAAAGCTTTTGCTGACCTAAACGCTATCGACGTACTATAAGATTAAATCGCATAAGATTTAACTGATAGTAAGATGAAAAAAGTCGCTCTTTGGAGCGACTTTTTTTATGCCTGATGGAAAATAACGTGATGTGATTAAAAAAACTGGCACAACTGCTCTTGATTGCGTAACCTTTTGTTATGTTTTGTGTATTGGCATTTATTGCTGGTATGCTTTAAGCGATTTTGCGCGCCTTTGCTAATAAGTCAGTGGTATTAGCTAAGACTCGCTTTGTTCATCATTATCATAGAGGTAAACAATATGGCCAATGAGTCTATTGATATTGAAACTCCCCTTGTAGATAGCCTGTCACATGCTGAAAAATGGTTAACTAACAACTCCGATCTACTGGTTCAGTATGGTGTGAACATCATCTCTGCACTGCTTATCCTATTTATTGGTAATATCATAGTTAAAGCGATTGCCGGCAGCGTAGCCAAGCTTCTACACAAGAAGAAGATGGATAAGGCCGTAGTCGAGTTTATCCATGGCATCGTACGCTACACCCTATTTGTTATCGTACTCATTGCGGCATTAAGTCGCATCGGTGTACAAACCGCATCAGTGGTAGCGGTAATCGGTGCTGCAGGTTTAGCTATTGGTCTGGCTCTTCAAGGTTCACTTTCTAACTTTGCAGCTGGTGTGCTTATTGTTGGTTTCCGTCCGTTCAAGTCTGGTGACTACGTGGAAATTGGAGGCGTTGCTGGTTCTGTTGATGCTATTCAGATCTTCCAAACTATTCTAACAACGCCAGACAACAAAATGGTTGTGGTGCCAAACGCATCCGTGATTGGTTCTCCAATCACCAACTATTCGCGTCACGCTACTCGTCGTATCGACCATGTGATTGGCGTTTCTTACGGAGCGGATTTGAAGAAGACGCAAGAAGTGATTCGTAAAACGCTTGAGGCGGATGAACGTATTCTTAAAGATCCAGGTATTACCGTGGGTGTCGTTGCACTTGCTGACTCTTCAGTGAACTTTGTGGTTCGTCCATGGGTTCGTACTGAGCAGTACTGGGATGTGTACTTTGATACGCTACAAGCGATCAAAGAAGCGCTCGATGCAGAAGGTATTGAAATTCCATTTCCACAAATGGATGTGCATTTAAATAAAGTGGACTGATCGCTCAGGCGTTAACAGCAGATGTAAAAAAGGAGAAGCTAGGCTGCTTCTCCTTTTTCTATTTCAATGACTTGATTTGGAATGTTTTCCAGCACTCGTTTGAGAGCATTACCATCAATGCCAAATGTCCACTCAGGCTTACCTGGTGTATACAGGATCTCTTCGGCATCAAACAAACGGCTATCGACAACGATGGTGATGTCATCTGGGAGTCCTATCGGGCATACCGCCCCCGGTACACAACCTATCTGCTCAATCATTTCTTCATTACTGCAGATAGAGGTGCGTTTGCCGAGGGCTTGTTTTAGCTGCGCTTTGTCCAATCTTGAATCTTTATCGGTTAAGAACAGAGCAAACCCTCCGCCCTTCTTTTTCAAGAATAGGCTCTTGCTGTGCAGCCCTGTCCAGCCAAGCTCTTTTGCTATGCGAACGTCGGTTTCAAAGTCCAGAATAGGCTCATGTTGCCATTTCGAAAAGGAGACCGATAAGGTCTCTAGTAACGTAAGGTTAGCAAGATAGATGCTTTCTGTTCTATCCATTCAGGTTTACTCCATTAACCCTTTGGTAAGTAGTAGAGCAATAGTAAACATCATGGCCGCTACCGCCAAGTCGATACCTTTCTTAACCTTTGGTTTTGATAGTGTTGGACCAAGTTTTGCTGCGCCCATAGAGAGCGAATAGAACCAAACGAAGGAAGCCAGTACAGTGCCGATAGCAAAGGCAATTCGGTCATTACCTTCAAACTGGCCGCCAATCGAGCCGAGAATCACCACAGTATCTAGGTACAAGTGCGGGTTTAGTACGGTGACCGCAAGGGCACCTAAAACCACAGTACGTCTTCCGCGCGCCAGGACTTCACCTGATGACTCTTTTGCTGCGGGAGTTTTAAATGCACTACGCAGAGAGAGCAAACCATAACCAGTCAGAAAAGCGATACCACCTAGAGTCACTGCTGTTAGTAGTAGTTCGTTTTGCGACAATATCGCACCGCCACCAAAGATACCTAGTGAAATGAACGTCATGTCTAGTAGGCTACATACGGTCGCCGTTGTTAGGTGATGATTACGCTTAATACCCTGATTTAATACATAAGCGTTCTGAGCGCCAATTGGGATAATCATTGTCGCGCCCAATCCGAAACCTTGAAGAAGCACCCAAAAATTCACTTTAATTTCCTCACCACTACATAAAAGAGAGCGAGAGAATAGCGATTCGATTATGATTAGGATAGTTAATAATATTAATGAGAAATAAGCTTAGCTAATGACTGTTTTGAGAGGTTAAAAGATGCGCGGATTAGACTATAAATGGATAGAGGCACTGGATGCGATTGTTGAGCAAAAAAGCTTCGATAAAGCAGCGGAGCACTTGTATATCTCTCAATCTGCCGTATCTCAGCGCGTGAAGCAACTGGAAAAATGGTTGGCGCAACCGGTATTGGTTCGTGAACAGCCACCCCGTCCAACTGCAGTGGGGAAAAAGTTGCTTGGGCTATATCGTCGTGTGCGTTTGCTAGAACAAGAGCTGGTGCCAGAGCTTGCTGCCGACCTTGGCGATAAGCCGTTATCGGTTTCTCTCGCGACGAACGCAGATAGCCTAGCGACTTGGCTGTTGCCGAGTTTGTTTCCACTGTTGGAATCTAAGCGCGTTGAGCTTGATCTTATTGTTGATGATGAAGGCCGAACCATAGAAAAGCTGAAAAATGGAGAAGTAGTCGGCGCAATCAGCCTAGAGCCACAATCGATTCCTGGCTGTGTCGCTGATTACTTAGGACGCGTAGACTATCTTTGTGTGGCGAGCCCAAGTTTTATCAAACGATACTTCGGCCAAGGGGTGAACCGGGAAACCTTGATGAAAGCGCCAGCCGTTGCCTATGACCAACACGATAAGATGCATCAGAAGTTTGTGAATCAACACTTCAATATTATGCGCGGCAACATACTCAAACACACGGTACGAAGCTCAGAAGCGTTTGTGAAGCTAGCTGTCGCAGGTGTGGCTTACTGCCTTATTCCTAAGCTGCAAATCCAAGATGAACTCGAGTCCGGCGCCTTGATTGAATTGACACCCAATATATTGCTATCACACCAAATCTACTGGCATCACTGGCAGCTAGAAAGCGGTGTGCTGAGTGAAGTGTCGGATGCCATTATTGGCCACGCTAGGCAGTTCTTGCCTCAGTAGTAACAGGCTATGTTTGGTCAATGTTCTGTCAGCTTTAGGATGTTTGGGAACCTATAGCCCAAACCTATGCCTAATATTGAGTATAAGACAATAAGACGAGGAGTCTTCATGAAACAGTCATTAGTTGTTGGTAGTTTGGTCCTCAGTCTCTTTGCGGCACCAGTGTTTGCGAGTCAGCCGGAGTTTGCCCACATTTCTACAACTGGCTATGGTGAAATCCAAGTCAAGCCAGATATGGCTGAGTTTTCAGTTCGTGTGGTTCAGTCTCAGATGGATGCTGATCAAGCCAAACAAGGAGTGGATACTGTCGTCGACAAATTTCTTGCTGGCTTAACCAAGAATGGTATCGATAAAGCGGACATCCAAAGCTCAAATCTTTACCTGTCCCCTCAGTATCATTATCCAGAAAAAGGCAAGCCAGAGCTGATTGGCTATCGAGCTTCGCGTACGGTGACCGTTCAAGTGATGGATCTCGACAAGCTTAATAACTACTTAGACCTTGCCTTAGAGTCCGGGATTAATCAGGTCGATAACATTCAACTGAAAGTGAAAGACAAAGGGCAGTATCAAGAAGCGGCTCGTATAGCGGCGATAAAAGATGCGCAAAGCAAAGCGTCTTCATTGGCGAAAGGCTTTGAGCAGCAGCTTGGTAATGTGTGGCGTATTGAGTACTGTCAGCAGATGAATCAGCCTGTGGTGATGCGCGCGATGGCGATGGATAGTAAGGCGGAGTCGAATAGTTATCAGGATTCGGTGATTACGATTCGTGATAGGGTGGATGTGACTTATCGTATCGGCAACTAACAAAACACCCTGCATCCGCAGGGTGTTTTACTATTAATGGGATAGCTGATTAGTGAAGAATACGCGCTCGCAATGTCCCTTCAATCTGCTTTAACTTCGCCAACGCTTCTTCCGAACGCGCAGTCTCAACATCAATTACTACATAACCGATATCGGCAGACGTCTGTAGGTACTGACCTGCAATGTTAATCCCTTCCTCTGCAAAAATCGTGTTGATTTGCGTTAGGATGCCAGGGCGGTTTTGGTGAATGTGCAGTAGACGCGAACAGTCTGTGTGCTCTGGCAGTGATACTTCTGGGAAGTTCACGCTTGATAGCGTTGAGCCGTTATCTGAATATTTCGCTAGCTTGCCAGCAACCTCAACACCAATGTTCTCTTGTGCTTCTTGAGTAGAACCACCAACGTGCGGAGTAAGGATCACGTTGTCGAACTTCAATAGCGGTGACTCAAACGGGTCTGCATTGGTTTTTGGCTCTTCTGGGAACACGTCAATCGCTGCACCTGCCAGGTGACCGCCTTCAAGGGCGTCACAAAGGGCAGGGATATCAACCACAGTGCCACGCGCCGCGTTGATAAAGATTGAGCCTGGCTTCATACGCTCGAACTCTGCCGCACCCATCATGTTCTTGGTTCCAGGAGTTTCTGGAACGTGCAGTGAGATAACATCACACTTATTCAATAGCTCAGTCATGGTGTGCACTTGTGTCGCATTACCAAGAGACAGCTTGTTCTCGATATCGTAGAAGTAGACACGCATACCCAAGTTCTCTGCAATGATACCCAACTGAGTACCAATGTGACCGTAACCGATAATACCAAGGCGTTTACCACGAGCTTCATAAGAGTTGTCCGCACTCTTCTTCCAAATGCCACGGTGAGCGAGAGCATTCTTCTCTGGAATGCCACGAAGTAGCAATAGGATTTGACCAAGGACTAGCTCAGCCACACTTCGCGTGTTTGAGAATGGTGCGTTGAAGACAGGTACACCGCGCTTAGCCGCAGCTTCAAGGTTAACTTGGTTAGTACCGATACAGAAACAGCCAATCGCCACAAGTTTCTCTGCCGCATTGATCACCTTGTCTGTCAGGTTAGTGCGGGAGCGAATACCGATAAAGTGAACGTCTTTTACCGCTTCCATTAACTCGTCTTCAGGTAGCGAGCCTTTGTGGTAAGTGATATTGGTGTAACCGGCAGCTTGAAGAACCTCTACAGAAGATGGATGCAAACCTTCCAGCAGAAGAATCTTAATCTTGTCTTTTTCCAGTGAAACTTTGGCCATTGAACTCATCCTTAACATGGGAAATTTGGGCTAAATTGGCGCACATTTGACAGTGAGAATATCAGGGAGGGAGCTTCCAACTGCTTGAGGCAAACGTTTTCCTTGTGCGTCTTGTGACCAATAAAGTAACAAAAAAGTTTAACGATGGGTAAGAAAATTACGGAATAAGGCATAATTTTCTTATAGGAAAACGAAAAAACGGCACTAAGTGTGCCGTTTGTAGTCAAATGACGTAATCGCGTTCAATATATCGGCCAGTTATAAGGCCAGTGATAGCGTGAACGCGCGTGTCATTAATCTTCGATTTTTGCGCCTTCTGGCGTACCAGTGATGATCACATCGGCACCGCGGTGCGCGAATAGACCCACTGTCACAACACCCGCTAGACCGTTGATGCTGTCTTCCATCGCTTTTGGATCGGTGATTTGCATGCCGTACACGTCTAGGATCACGTTGCCGTTGTCGGTCACAACACCTTCACGGTACACAGGGTCACCGCCAAGCTTTACCAGTTCACGTGCTACGTATGAACGTGCCATTGGGATAACTTCTACAGGAAGTGGGAACTTACCCAGTACGTCGACTGCTTTGGTGCCATCAACGATACACACAAATTTGTCCGAGATAGCGGCTACGATCTTCTCACGAGTCAATGCAGCACCGCCGCCCTTGATCATGTCACGAGCTGCGTTGATTTCATCTGCGCCGTCAACGTAAACATCAAGCGCTGCTACATCGTTACAGTCGAATACTTCGATGCCAAGTGCTTCTAGCTTCTCAGTGGAAGCAACAGAGCTTGAAACGGCACCTTTGATGTCTTCCTTGATTGTGCCTAGCGCATCAATAAAGTGGTTAACAGTAGAGCCGGTACCTACACCAACAATGCTGCCTTTCTCAACATACTTAAGTGCTGCCCAACCAGCGGCTTTCTTCATCTCGTCTTGAGTCATGGTGAAATCCCAATGTTTAGAATTAAGGTCAAAATGCGGGCGAATTATATATCAAAAACCGCAAAAAATGACGGTTAAGTTGGCGAAATGAAGAAAAACAGCAAAAAACAGCAATCGATTGCTCTTTTCGAGACTGTTTTTACCAGCGCCAGATTTTGCTTGGCGTCATGATGGTACTAAGCGGAATATCCCATGATTCAATTGGTAGTCGATCGACTTGCTGACAATCGTGAGCCAGCCCAATGGCTTTTGGAGCCGTCTGATTAGTGGCAAACGGTGCTAGGGTTCGATCATAGTAGCCGCCACCCATTCCGAGGCGTTGGCCATCTTCATCGAAAGCAACCAGCGGAGTAAAGATGATATCCAGATCCGCGACAGGGCATATCGTCTGCGTATCAAGCTTTGGTTCAAGGATCTTATATTGATTGTGTTCCAGAGGAGTGGTGTGTGAGTAGCGCAAGAACAAGAGGTGGCCTTTGGAAAAAGGATGGATAACCGGAAGGTAGGTCTCTATTCCTTGTTGCCAACACCACTCAATCAGAGGCTGAGTATCCAGTTCGCCATCGGTGGCCAGGTACAGCGCAACTTTTTGGCCAGAACGGAGCTCGGGTAGTTGCTTAGCACGTTCGACCAAATTAAGGGCGTAATGAGATTGCTGTTCTGAACAGATAGATTGGCGGCGGCCTCGAATCAAGGTTCGAATTTGCTGCCTAGTCAATGGTGACATTAGGAATACCCCAGAGTGCCGTTGAGGATTGTGGCCCTTGAACCAGCTGGTTCAAGGCGGATCAGCAATGACAACCGTAGGCTTCTCGATACGAGCCGAGCTTGCTCAATAGCTATCAAATACTAACCCTTTGGTATTGCTTATCGGCTCAGGGACTTAAATCCACTGACGCACACCCCAGGGTAAAATTAGGCTGGCTGTCCTTGCTTTACTTTGCTGATGGCATCCTCAAGTGATGCCGCGAGCTGCTCCATGCGCTCGTTCATTTCAGTCACTTCTTGAAGTGACTCATTACTGCGGTTGTTAAGCTCATACGACATGTTAAGCGCCGCAATAGTAAGCAGTTTTAACTCGTTGGTTACTTTAGTCCTTTCGGACATCTCTTGCAATCGGTTATCTAAGTCTTTCGCTGCTTGAACAAGGGTATCTTTCTGATCTGCAGGACAATTTACCCGCGTCAGTTTACCCAAAATTTCCACTTCGACAGCTTGATTTTCCATAATGACAAGAACTCTTTTAAGTATCACCAATAGCGGCAATGTTGAGGGGGAAACTATAGGTAAAGCCACATTAAGATTCAAGCTTTTCTGGTGACTCCGTGCCAAATGCGTGGCTAATCACACACGAAATCGACAATTCGCACAAAAGCTATTCAGAAACGAGTGGGACACCATTTCCGCCATGAGTGGGAAGTGGTAGCATTGCATATCCAATTCGAATAAAAGCGGCGCTACTGGTGACCCAGTTGGCTGCCCTACAGGACAACGAGAATCGTTATGAGTGAATCAACACTACCCGATTACATTGCGGTAGCGACAGAGCTACAACAAGCCGGCCTTGCCGTTTCCCCTGCTGAACTGCATGGCCTATTGGTTGGCATGTTAAGTGGCGGTTTAGGTTTGAAAGATGACAGCTGGCAACCTCTGTTGTTTGACTACACCAATGATGGGCTAGGTTGGCCTCAATCTCTGGTAACTCGTTCAAAAGCGCTGTTAGAGTTGTCAATCAAAGAACTGACGGCAGAGCAAAGCTTTGAGCTTGCTTTGTTTGTTCCTGGCGAGGGTGTAGATGCTAGCTTGTTAGAGCAGGCAGATGGCCTCAGTGAGTGGGTGAACCACTTTATCTCGGGACTCGGACTCATTAACGCGCCTCTGGCGAAAGCGTCGGCCGATACCAAAGAAGTGCTGGGTGACTTGGAAGAAATTGCCAGACTGGGCATCGATGAAGATGACGATCTGGAAGAGCAAGCGCAATTGCTAGAGCAGGTTATCGAACACGTTAAAGCTTGTGTATTGACTATTCACGCTGAGTTTGGCGTAAAACCAAGTAAAGCGGCTGAATCACCGACGATTCACTGATCTAGGTGCGGGTCAGGTTGGCGAACAAGGAGAAAGTCTGTGCCCAAAAAGTATGATGTTGTTATTGCTGGTGGAGCAATGGCGGGAGCGACGCTCGCTATGGCCTTGGACACCAGCTTTGATCATGCGCTCAACATAGCGGTTGTCGAGTCGTTTGCACAAGACAATGCGGCTCACCCTGGGTTTGATGCCCGGTCTATTGCTTTGTCACATGGCACTGTCGAGATCCTGAAAGGTTACGGCTTGTGGCATGTGATTGAGGATCATGCGACCCCCATCACTCACATTCATGTATCAGACCGTGGCCATGCGGGCATGACAGACTTTTATGCTGATAAAGAAGGTCTTGATGCGATGGGGTACGTGGTTGAGCTTGCCGAGATAGGTAGGCGGTTTAACGACGAACTTGCTAAGCGCGAATACATTGACCTGTTCTGTCCTTACTCTGTTAGTGAGGTCGTACAGCATCAACAAGCCGTCACCCTTGACATTCAATCCCCTCAAGATGAAACCTTGCAGCTAGAGGCGAAATTAGTCGTCGCAGCGGATGGGGCGGATTCAGCTATTTGTCAGTCGGTTGGGCTAGAACAGCATATCCAAGATTTTGAGCAAGTGGCCGTTATCGCCAATGTGCTAACTGGTGAAGCGCCAAACGGTAGAGCGTTTGAGCGATTTACCGAGCATGGCCCGCTTGCGTTGCTGCCTATGTCACAATCGCGAAGCTCGCTCGTTTGGTGCTTGCCACCAGAGCAGGCGAAGTCGGTACAAGCGTTGCCTGACCATGAGTTTTTAGATGAGCTTCAAGAAGCGTTTGGTTGGCGACTGGGGCGTTTTGCTCGTGTCGGTTCGGTTGTTAGCTACCCGCTTTTGTTGAGATACAGACCACAAATCGTTGCTCATCGCGTTGCGGCGGTGGGGAACGCGGCGCAGACGCTGCACCCGATCGCCGGGCAAGGATTCAACTTGGGCATTCGCGATATTGCGACACTAGTAGATTCGCTGCTTGAAAACCGAAAAGATGTGGGCGAGTACGCTAATCTAGCTAAGTTTCAAGCGCAGCGTCAGACTGATCGAGAGCTCACGATAACCATGACGTCAGGTTTGGTGCGCGTATTTTCCAATGATTTATTAACGCTCAGGATGGCGCGAAATCTTGGATTGGCAATGATGGACAATTTCCCACGGCTGAAGACTCCTGTGTTTAATCGTGCTTTGGGTGTGGTGAATAGGTAATACGAAGATGCAAAGTTTTGATATCGCCATTGTCGGTGGCGGAATGGTGGGGCTCGCGTTAGCGCGTGCTCTAAAAGACACGGGATTGCGAATTGCGATTGTCGAGGGCACGACGCCTTCAAAAGATCTCTCTGGTGATCCTGATATTCGTGTCTCGGCGCTGAGCCGAGCCAGTGAAATGATTCTCAAAAACTTAGGCGCATGGGAAGCGATTGCCAAGCATCGCAATGCGCCTTACCAGGCGATGGAGGTCTGGGAGCAAGACAGTTTCGCTCGTATCGAGTTTTCTGCCAGCCAAATGTCCCAGCCTAACTTAGGCCACATTGTTGAGAATAGAGTTATTCAGTTGGCGCTGCTGGAACAGGTAGCGCAACAAAGCAATGTGACGCTCTTTATGCCACATCGTTGTCAGTCGATGGCGATTGGTGAAAGTGAAGTTTGGACGACACTAGATAACGGTCAGTCGTTTACCAGCAAGCTCATTGTTGGTGCCGATGGTGCGAATTCTTGGGTTCGTAAGCAGCAAGATATTCCGCTTACTCACTGGGATTATGGACACAGTGCGCTCGTGGCCAATATCACCACTGAAGATCATCATGCCAAAGTGGCGCGTCAAGTGTTTACCTCTCAAGGTCCTCTGGCGTTTTTGCCAATGAATGAAGACAACTTGTGCTCCATTGTTTGGTCAACTGAGCCTACCCGTGCTGAAAAGCTGGCGAAGATGTCCGATGCCGAATTTAACAAAGCGCTGACGGCAGAGTTTGATAGCCGTTTGGGTTTGTGCCAGGTGCAATCAGAACGCCGCGTGTTCCCTCTTACCATGCGTTATGCCCGTGATTTTGTGACTGAGCGTGTAGCGCTAGTCGGCGACGCGGCGCATACCATTCACCCACTAGCTGGACAAGGGGTAAACTTAGGTCTGCTGGATGCGGCGAGTTTGGCTCAAGAGCTGAAAAAGCTCTGGCATGAAGGGAAAGATGTGGGTCGAAAGCGTCATTTGCGTGAGTACGAGCGCTGGCGTAAAGCTGAGGCGGCGAAAATGATCGCGGCGATGCAAGGCTTTAAGGACTTGTTCGAAGGTGAGAACCCAGCGAAGAAGTTGATCCGAGGTATTGGTATGAGCCTAGTCGGGCAGTTGCCTGGTGCGAAACAAGAGATCATGAGTCGTGCTCTTGGGATGCGAGGCCGATTGCCGGAGCTTGCTAAGTCATTGGTGAGTCAAGACTAAAATACAGACGCTTGTTTGTAGCAAAAGTAAAGGACAGCCTTAAGCTGTCCTTTTTAATGAATGGTATTCTTGCTTGCGTGGTAGACACGAAATGAGGATGAGACGCAGTGGCAAGTTTGACTAAAATTTCAGTTAGGCGTACGCGCACCTCAGTCTCATGACTTCTTGGTTGACCTCTTTTACCGCTTTGAAATGGCGCTGCTCCGCACGCTCAGGGATGATCAGTTTGCCGTTGTCGAACTCAAAGCCACCGAGTCCATAAACGTAGATCTTTCCTTTAAACAATCGACTTATGTGTTTAGCAATCATACTTGGCGTATAGCGCTTAAACAGTCTCATTTAACCTTCCTTATAATGTACCTAACGTTGTCCTAGCTCGGGGATTATAGATAAAACCCTTACTAAAATGTGTGATTAAGGAGGCTTAATTGCCCTCTTGCTGGCGTTACTTTTTTGTTTTGTGCTACGTTTTGCATTTCTTCCAACTTGTCACCAATGCCACGTGATACTTAGCACAAAAGCTCATTCTGGGGGCTTCCATTCTTGCTTCTCTGTTGTTTCTTAAAACCTAGTCGGTGAAAAGTGAGAATCAACAATATCGTATGGCCCCGATGGTTGGTTTTATGACCGTCGCACAATAGTTACGTTTTAATAGACCGGACAAAGCAAGAAAAGTTGTCATCTGACATACAAATTTACACATTCATGACGGAGTGGGATTGGAAAGTATGTGAGAGAAAAGTAAGACAAAAAAAAGCCCGCACAGCGGGCCAAATGTCACAGATGCATTACACAAAAGTGGAGTTACTGCGCTAGGCAGAGATTCACTCTAGTGCGTGTTTCAATTTAATCTTGGGATTAAATTGGACACAAAACTACCTTAACGTAAATTTGATGCTGTGACTATTTATGCTCAATAAATGTATAAGTTTTCATTGTTGCGTGTGGTAAAATCCGACTAAGTTCACAGTTGATCATCCTTGGTAGACAAAATGTTACATTTTGTAGCGCTAAATTTAGCGCTGTGACGTCGATAGGCATTGGGTTGGCAAGCCTGTGAGTCACAAGGACTAACGAATGATGTCGCTCCAGAGTGGTGAGCATTGTCTTGTGAGGTCATCTAAAGCCAGTTCGATCCCAGCAATACGCTCGCCACTGCTAATGGTAATGGTAGACGTTGCTTTTAGGGTCGGGTCAAACAGGATGGGCATTGGGGTTTTGAGTAACAGCGGCGTTACCGTACCCACCTTGTAGCCGGTGAGTAATTCGATATCTTGATTGTCAACGCAAGTCATACGTCTCGATTGCAGTACCGCTCTCACCTTCTTAGGGTCGATTTGGCGATCGCCCGGACAGCACGCTAGCGCATAGTGATTACCCATATCCCTCAACACCATGGTTTTAACCATCATATCGGGCGTAATGCCGCGCAACATCGCTGCATCTTCAATCGACACGGCTTCACGCGGCTGCATCAGTACCCGAAATGGAATGCTATTTTGCGTCAAGTATTGTGTGATCGCAGTTTCAAATTCGGGCACATCTGTCATCAATGAAGGCACGGTATTTATTCGCTATCGAGCGAGTATGGAGGAAGTGACAATGATAGGCGGCTATCTGGTTGAGATGCCAGGCGGAATTGAACGTCGTCATCAAGGTTATTGTTGATGATTATTGACGCCTTAAATGTGTGATCATCGTATTGGAATACGCTAAGGACATCGCCTGCTTTACGCCAGTTGTCACCGACAGAGCGTTCAATGATGACTTCCTCATCGTCAGCGACAGCTGCGGTTAGGCGCCCTGTGAGTGTCGCTAGCATACGCTTGTTAATGCCACGATACTTGGCACGAGCGATCGTTTCTTGGCCGGTGTAGCAGCCTTTAGTGAAACTAATACCATCCAATGCCTGTAGATTGAACGCTTGAGGAATGTGTTGGTTTTGCTGCTCTGCACTCAGAGTAGGTAGTGCTGCATCAATGTCGAATTGAGTCCAGATAGACTCTTGCACCCACTCAGTCTGTTGAGCGTCTAAGGATTCAATCAGTTCATCGCTAGCAAGTACCAGCCAACGCGTCTCATCAATGCGTACAGCGCTGCTGCCATTTTGCTGTCTAACGTCACCTGCTGATGGGAAATACTCATCAACCCACCCTTGAGCCTGCTCTCCCATCACACCGATGCACGTTTTAGTGCTTTGGGTGAATTCAACTTTAGAGAAGATGGCGTATTTTTTCAGCTCAACTAACTCTTGGGCAATCGCTGATAGTGGCTGAAACATCGCGTAGCCTCGCTCTGTATGGAACAAGCGAAACACACTCCAGGCTTTACCTTTTGCATCACAATGAGCGCCAAGCGTGGATTGCTGTGCCTCCAATGAGACCACATCACAGGTCACCTGACCTTGAAGGTAGGACTTACGGTCATCACCCGTCAGTTCTATCGAGCCCCAAGAGCTGAGAGGCGTCAACATCAGTGAGGGAAGCGTTGTCTCTGGAGTAAGGGATAGTGCTTGAATGCTAGGTTGCCATTCCATAGGTTGTGATCTCTTTGTTATACATGGTTGTTATGTTAATCGCGACGTTACCATTTGTCAGCTTAAACTGAGTAGTAGAGGTAGATAGTTCAATAAGCCTGGAAACCAAAATAGGGTTTGTTGCACGAAATCTTGTGAGCAAAGTTGAGTTTGTGTGATGCAGAGTGTGGTGGGGCATGCACTTGCTTGTTACACTCGCCCAATAATGAGTAGTAGATGGAGATTAGAATGTACTCTAGTGAAGAAAAAGCGCGCATCAAGTGGGCGTGTCGTAGAGGTATGTTGGAGCTCGACGTCGTGATTATGCCTTTCTTTGAGGAGTGCTTTGATACTCTCAATGACCAAGAGCAACGTGACTTCGTATCGCTGCTGGAATGCGACGACCCGGATTTGTTCACCTGGGTGATGGGGCATGGGCGTAGCGAAAACCTTGGTCACGCGTCGATGATCGACAAAGTCGTGGCGCATAACTTAAGTAAAGTTCGCTAATCAAATTTATGGCGCAGGCCGAGGTTCCTCATCTTGACCTGCACCTGTCTTCTTGTTCCCTTCCTTCGGTTATTGATAGCCTAGTCAAATTCCTAATTTGTTTCGCTGTTCTCTTTTCGCCCATTCCTCTAGCGATCCTGCCTTTGGTATGGAGTATGGTTGTGTCGACGTCAATGATGAGACCCTGTGTTGCCGGGCGTCTGCGCTTTAAAGACGACAAGTGGCTCCTCAACGATGACAGACTAAACAAAGTGCATTTTAATCTCACTTTATCAGAATGGGTGATTGCCCTTTACGATGCGAAACACGGTTGGCGGCTGATTTGGCGTGCAGCCACGACAGAGCGAAGTTACCGCCATTTAGCCGTGGCTATAAAAGGTTGGCAATAAAAAAGCAGCCAGTGACATGGCTGCTTTGATAAAGGTGCTTGTGAGCAGGCGATTGCTCTAAGTCGCTTAGGGCTCCATAGATTGGGGCTCCAAAATCGTTGGGCTGCTGTTTTCTAGCATCTTAGGGTAGTCGAGCGTGTAGTGCAAACCGCGACTCTCTTTACGTTGCATTGCACAGCGAACCATCAGCTCGGCAACTTGCAGTAGGTTACGCAGTTCTAGCAAGTTATTCGATACCTTGAAGTGGCTGTAGTATTCATGGGTTTCTTGTTGTAGCAACTGAATACGACGCAGCGCGCGTTCAAGTCGCTTATCAGTGCGCACAATGCCCATGTAATCCCACATAAACAGGCGTAACTCGTGCCAGTTATGCTGAATGATAACCTCTTCATCAGAGCAGCTGACTTGGCTTTCATCCCAAGCTGGCAATGTGTCTGGATGAGTCGCGTTGTCGAATTTTTCCATGATGTCTTTGGCTGCAGACCAAGCGTACACCACGCACTCAAGCAATGAGTTTGACGCCATGCGGTTTGCTCCGTGAAGGCCGGTGTAGCTCACCTCACCAATGGCATAAAGCTGATCAAGATCCGTACGACCCGATTTGTTTACGATGACACCACCACAGGTATAGTGTGCCGCAGGAACAATCGGGATCGGCTCTTTGGTCATGTCGATGCCGAGATCTTGCAAGCGCATGTGAATGGTTGGGAAGTGCTTGATGATAAACTCTTCCGGCTTGTGACTGATATCGAGATACATGCAATCCGCACCTAGGCGTTTCATCTCGAAGTCAATAGCACGAGCAACCACATCGCGCGGCGCAAGCTCTTCGCGTTCATCAAAGTCCGGCATAAAGCGCGTGCCATCAGGGCGTTTGAGGTAAGCCCCTTCGCCTCGCAGCGCTTCAGTTAGCAGGAAGTTGCGTGCGTCTGGGTGGAACAAGCACGTTGGGTGAAACTGGTTAAACTCTAGGTTGGCAACGCGGCAGCCAGAGCGCCATGCCATTGCAATACCATCACCAGAGGAAACATCTGGGTTTGAGGTGTATTGGTACACTTTTGATGCGCCGCCGGTTGCCAGCACGACAAATTTAGCGCGCACAGTTTCAACGTGTTCTTGGTTGCGGTTCCAAATATAGGCACCAACCACTTTGTCTTTGCTGCCACCTACTTTGTCTTCCGTGATCAAATCAAGCGCGTTATAGCGCTCAAAAATTTCAATGCTCGGGTGGTTTAGCACGTTGTCTTGCAGCGTAGTCTGCATCGCCATTCCCGTTGCATCTGCCGCGTGCAGAATACGACGATGGCTGTGTCCGCCTTCGCGCGTTAGGTGATAACGCGGTGCTTCGTCCTTTTCGGTTTCAACTTGGTCAAATGGAACTCCGCCATCGATCAGCCATTGCACGCACTCTTTCGCGTTTTCTGCAATAAACTGCACTGTGTCTTCTTCGCACAGGCCGGCACCGGCAATATTGGTGTCGTTAACGTGTGACTCGATGCTGTCGGCTTCGTCAAAAACTGCGGCAATACCGCCTTGAGCGTAATAGGTTGCCCCTTCACTCAACGGTCCTTTACTTAAAACAATAACCTTAGCGCGCTCAGCAACTCGTAGCGCGAGAGAAAGACCAGCAGCGCCACTTCCTATAACTAAAACATCACAAAGATGTTCTCGGTTTGTGTTCATAATTCTATTAAAATCCTGACCTATGGTAGAGCTAGCAAACTCTACCCAGCTAAAAGTGCACGATAGGAAGCTGCAAAAAGCAGCTGGCGAAGGGCACTTGCTATGAGGATTACTGCCGTGGTCAACACAGTGAAAAACACGTTGTGTTGCGGCGTTAAGTAATCCATTCTAATAATTGACCCCATTGTAGTTGACGCCAAATCACATTGTGAATGATAAATAATAAAAAAACTGAGAAAGTTTTGAACTTTCCAATTTGCATAGAGTCACAATAGTGCTCATGTTAGCGGTGGTGTCAAGACTACAATATGCATAATTAATACTCATATCTGAGAAGGTAAGGGTAATAACGAATAGGAGTGAACGCTCGCATGAACGAGCAGCCGACCGATCAGGTGTTGATTGAGCGCGTTCAAAGTGGAGATAAACAAGCATTTAACCTATTGGTTTTGCGCTATCAAAACAAGGTTTGCAATCTCATATCAAGATACGTGAGCAATTCGGGCGATGTAGCGGACATAGCCCAAGAAGCGTTTATAAAAGCGTATCGTGCGATCCCGACGTTTAGAGGTGAGAGTGCCTTCTATACTTGGTTGTATCGCATAGCAGTAAACACCGCAAAAAACCACATTGTGGCACAAAGCCGTAGGCCACCTGCCAGCGATGTGGATGCAGAAGATGCCGAATTTTATGAAACCGGTACCGCTTTGAAAGAAATTTCGAACCCTGAGAACTTAACGTTGTCGAACGAATTGAAGCGAACAGTTTTCGCTGCAATTGAAGCGCTACCAGAAGATTTGAAGACTGCAATGACCCTTCGTGAACTTGATGGTTTAAGTTACGAAGAAATTGCAGAAGTAATGGATTGCCCAGTGGGAACGGTACGTTCGCGTATCTTCCGTGCTCGTGAAGCGGTAGAGAAGAAGATTAAGCCTCTTCTTCAACGCTAAAACTAGTTACAACTATGGTGAATATAATGGCTGACAAACAGAAGCTTTCAGCATTCATGGATGGAGACCTGATCGATGATGCGCTAATCGAAGCGCTCGAGAATGATCAGGAGAGCAAACAGACCTGGCAAAACTACCACCTAATCGGTGATGTGATGCGTGGTGATGAGCCACAGAGCCTGGAGTGGAATATTGCTGAGAGCGTCGCACTAGCACTCGATGATGAGCCAGCACATCAAGCGGTAAGCAAAGAGACAGTGGTGCCGATTGAAGCACAACCGACACCGTCGCAGGCGAAACGTCAGCTACCAGCATGGCTAACTCAATTTGGCCAAGTGGGTATAGCAGCGTGTGTATCGCTCGCCGTTATTTTAGGTGTGCAGCAGTTCTCTGGACAAGATGCAACGCAACCAGAGATCGAGCAGATACCTGTTTTGCAAACTATCCCATTTGCAGGTAGCGCAGAACCAGTAAGTTTGACTCGTGATTCAGTCGCGAGAACGAACCAGAATGAAAGCGCCAATGTGCAAGAGCAGCGTCGCCGCATCAATGCTCTGCTTCAAGATTATGAGCTACAGCTGCGCTTAAACAGTGACGATCAAGCGTCTCTGACTACGGATACAGAATCGGTAATTGAATGAAAAAACTTCTGACCAGTTCGTTATTGCTGTTCAGTTTGTTTGCTAACTCGGCCTTTGCAGAAGAGCAATCTTCTGTGGAGGCTTTATTGCATCAAATGAATGACGCCAGTCAGCAATTGAACTACGAACTGTCCTATATCCTAATCAAAAAGAACAGTATTGAGCCTTTGTTGTATCGCCATGCAAGGCATGAAGATCAGCAATTGGCGCATTTGGTTTACTTGAGTGGCCCGGTGCGTGAGGTTATCCGCCGTGGCAACGAAGTCAGCTACATCGAACCCGGCGCTGACCCATTCACAATAGAGTCGGGCAAGATGGTGGCACCTTTGATGCCCCTGCTTAACAGTGATATCAAAAAGCTGAGCCAGTATTACGATTATGTTCGCGTTGGCCGTGCCAGAGAGGCCGGAGCGGCGGCACAAGTATTTCGTGTGGTACCAAAAGACGGCCTTCGCTATTCCTATGTATTGTGGGTGGACGAAAAAAGTAAGCTTCCCTTACGCGCTGATCTTCTCGACCGAGATGGTGAGATCCTCGAACAGTATCGTGTGATTTCATACTCCATCAACGATCACATCGCGACCATGCTTAGCTCACTTGATGAAGTCCAGCTTCCAGCGGTATTGTCACTGCCAAAAGGCAATATTGAACAAACCTTCTGGCAAGTTGACTGGGTACCAAGTGGCTTTACTCCGAAAGATCTTAATCGTTATCGCATGATCGCCACCGAAGATGTGGTGGAGAGTCAGATGTATACCGATGGCTTATTTAGCTTCTCAGTGTACGTCTCTGATCGTGATAGTAACTCGATGAAAGGCCAGTTAATTCGTCAAGGACGCCGCACAGTGCATAGCATTGTTACTGGAGATATGCAGGTCTCTGTCGTCGGCGACATTCCTCCTGCCACTGCGCAGCGTATCGCACAATCTGTTAAACTGAACAAAGTAGAGCAAGCAGATGAAGGCGTAACCCCATGATGACCGCTCTTGCAACGGTGACCTCGGTGAAAAGCCGTGGTCATCGTTACCAAGTCGAATTGAGCTGCGACCAACAAACCAGTTGCAGCTCTTGCCAATCAAAAAACAGTTGTGGAACCGGTATTGTCACCAAAGCGGTCGGCAATAAAAAGCTGAACTGGCACCTACTGACCTCCAAAACCGTAAATCCTGGCGATATCGTTGAAATCGCGTTTCCAGAGAAAAGTCTGCTGCAATCGGCGGCATTGATCTATTTGTTGCCTCTGTTGTTCCTGTTTTTGGGAGCGATGGCAGGTCAGTTGTGGTTAGCGCCCTTACTTGGCGGCAGTGAGCTGGTGGTGATTGGTTTTTCAGCATTTTCTGCCTACTTTGGTTTCCGACTTGCGAAAAGATGGGTGTCTCCAATGGAAGCGGCATCGCATCAACAGGTTGAATTGGTGCGGGTGCTCGGGCAGTCCATTGCCTAAATAAGGTGCGAACCGCAACGAAATTGGGTAGAATCTGCCAACTTAATTGAAATGCGTGTTTTTTCCGCTATTTCATTCCCTAATTGTTTAAGAGTTTAGCTACACCAAATCTATGAAGCACATTCGTAACTTTTCTATTATCGCCCACATTGACCACGGTAAATCGACGCTGTCGGACCGTTTGATCCAAGTTTGCGGCGGCTTAAGTGACCGTGAAATGGCGGCACAGGTTCTTGATTCTATGGATCTAGAGCGCGAGCGCGGTATCACTATTAAAGCTCAGAGTGTTACTCTGGATTACACGGCGAAAGATGGGGAAACCTATCAGCTAAACTTTATCGATACTCCAGGACACGTTGACTTCTCGTACGAAGTATCACGCTCACTGGCGGCTTGTGAAGGTGCACTACTGGTGGTTGATGCGGGTCAGGGCGTTGAAGCTCAGACACTAGCGAACTGCTACACAGCGATTGAAATGGAACTTGAAGTGGTTCCAGTTCTTAACAAGATCGACCTTCCAGCAGCAGAACCAGAGCGCGTAGCTGAAGAGATCGAAGAGATCGTCGGTATCGACGCGATGGAAGCGGTTCGCTGTTCAGCGAAGACCGGTCTAGGTGTTGACGACGTTCTTGAAGAGATCGTAAAAGCGATCCCTGCGCCAGAAGGCAACCCAGAAGATCCACTGCAAGCGCTAATCATCGACTCTTGGTTCGATAACTACCTTGGTGTTGTTTCTCTAGTACGTATTAAAAACGGCGTGCTGAAGAAGAATGATAAGATCAAAGTAATGAGCACAGGTCAGGTTTGGGGTGTAGACCGTCTTGGTATCTTCACACCAAAACAAGTTGATACGACAGAGCTAAATACTGGCGAAGTAGGCTGGGTGGTTTGTGGTATCAAAGACATCCTGGGCGCGCCAGTGGGTGATACACTGACCACGGCTAAGAATGGCTGTGAAGTGGCACTACCAGGCTTCCAAAAAGTAAAACCTCAGGTATACGCAGGTCTATTCCCGGTATCGTCTGATGATTACGAAAACTTCCGTGATGCACTAGGCAAACTGAGCCTAAACGATGCGTCACTGTTCTATGAGCCAGAGAGCTCTGCTGCACTTGGTTTCGGCTTCCGTTGTGGCTTCTTGGGTATGCTTCACATGGAGATCATCCAAGAGCGTCTAGAGCGTGAATACGACCTAGACCTGATTACGACAGCACCGACGGTAGTCTACGAAGTAGAGAAAACGGATGGTTCACTTCACTATGTTGATAGTCCAGCGAAACTGCCGGCAACCAACGACATCGAAGAAATTCGTGAGCCAATCGCACGTTGTAACATCCTAGTACCATCAGATTACCTAGGTAACGTGATTACGCTTTGTGTTGAAAAACGTGGTTCTCAGGTAGACATGGTTTATCACGGTAATCAAGTGGCTGTGACTTACGATATCCCGATGGCAGAAGTAGTACTCGACTTCTTTGACCGTCTGAAGTCGACCTCTCGCGGTTATGCATCACTGGATTATAACTTCCAGCGCTTTGAAGCGTCGAACATGGTTCGCGTGGACGTACTGCTAAACGGCGATACGGTAGATGCACTGGCAATCATTACGCACAAAGATCAATCTCAGACTCGTGGTCGTCAATTGGTTGAGAAGATGAAGGAATTCATCCCTCGCCAGATGTTCGATATCGCGATTCAGGCGGCGATCGGTAACCACATCATTGCGCGTTCGACTGTGAAACAGTTACGTAAAAACGTAATCGCGAAATGTTACGGTGGTGACGTGAGCCGTAAGAAGAAACTGTTGAAGAAACAGAAAGAAGGTAAGAAGCGTATGAAGCAGATCGGTAACGTCGAACTGCCTCAAGAAGCGTTCCTTGCGATTCTACACGTAGGCAAAGACTAATTCTTTTGCCTAACGTGGCGACATAATACAGCAGAAGTGAAAGTACTCAGTGAGTGCTTTCACTTTCGTTATTTTTAAAGATACGAAAATTAAGGGAATTGAATGGCTAATACCTTCTCATTGATCCTCGTCATCGTGACGTTAGTGACTGGTGTTGTTTGGGTTTTGGATAAGCTCGTATTGAGAAAGCAGCGTCAGCAGAAGCTGGCGGATATCCAAGCGCAAGCAAATCAAATTGATGAAGAAACAGCAAACAAAGCGGTTGCACCTTCTTGGTTTGTTGAGAATAGTGTTTCAATTTTCCCTGTGATTGCCTTTGTTTTGGTGTTGCGTTCGTTCATCTACGAACCGTTCCAAATCCCATCAGGCTCAATGATGCCAACGCTACTGGTTGGTGATTTCATCTTGGTTGAGAAGTATGCGTACGGACTAAAAGATCCAGTATGGCGCACTCAGTTGGTTGAAACTGGCAAACCTGAACGAGGCGATGTTGTCGTATTTAAGTACCCACCGCAGCCAAACATTGACTACATTAAGCGTGTCGTTGGTCTGCCGGGTGATACTGTTCGTTACAGCGCTCGTAAGGATATCTGTATTCAGCGTCCAGGCGAGTCAAGCTGTAAGCCGGTTAAGCTGTCTAATGTCCAAGACAGCCCATTTATCCAAAATGGCATCTCGCTTATCCAAATGGATGAAAAGCTGGGTGAAGTAGGCCACCAAGTCTTGGTGAACCCATTGCGTCGCGACCGTGTTGATCAATATCAGCCACGCAATGGCGTGAACGAATGGGTTGTGCCAGAAGGTCAGTACTTTGTGATGGGTGATAACCGTGACAACAGTGCCGATAGCCGTTACTGGGGTTTTGTGCCAGAAGGCAACCTAGTGGGTAAAGCAGTTGGCATTTGGATTAGCTTCGAATTTGAACGTGGTGCAGACAGTATTCTGCCTACATGGATCCCAACCGGTGTCAGATTTAATCGCATCGGTGGAATAGACTGAACGAGAGAGCATGAATTCTCCTATTAAACTTTTAGAAAAAAAGCTCGGCTATCAGTTCAATGATAGCGAGCTGCTGACGCTGGCGCTGACTCACCGCAGCGCCCACGGCAACCATAACGAACGACTAGAATTTCTGGGCGATTCAATTTTAAGTTTTGTCATTGCTGACGATCTTTACCATCGTTTTCCTAAGGTAAACGAAGGGGACATGAGTCGAATGCGTGCCACCTTGGTTAGAGGTAACACTCTGGCTGAGCTAGGGCGTGAATTCGTCTTGGGAGATTACTTAAAATTAGGTCCAGGCGAGCTGAAAAGTGGCGGATTCCGTCGTGATTCAATCTTGGCTGACGCTGTTGAAGCGATCATTGGCGCGATTTATCTTGATAGCGATGTCGAGACAGTTCGCGGCATCGTGCTGAGCTGGTATCAATCGCGTCTTGATGCGATCAAGCCTGGCGTGTCACAGAAAGATCCAAAAACTCGCCTGCAAGAGTTTCTCCAAGGTCGAAGAAAACCACTCCCTGTCTACACAGTGACTAATATTAAAGGGGAAGCGCATAACCAAGAGTTTACCGTTTCCTGTGAAGTAGCAGGTGTGGATAAGCCTGTTATCGGCAAAGGCACCAGCCGCCGCAAGGCAGAACAAGCGGCTGCGGAACTGGCTCTAGAGAAACTGACCAATGTCTGATAAACCAAATTCTGATCAAGAGTTCGATCTCGATGCGTACTTCGCTTCAACGAGCGACTCGGCAAGCGCGGCAACTCAAGAAAGCACCGGTGAGCAACACTGTGGCTTTGTGGCTATCGTGGGTCGTCCTAACGTCGGTAAATCGACGCTGCTTAACCGCATTCTAGGACAAAAGATCTCGATCACCTCACGTAAACCACAGACCACACGCCACCGTATCATGGGTGTAGACACTGAAGGTGACTACCAAGCGATCTATGTCGACACTCCGGGTCTGCACATCGAAGAGAAGCGTGCGATTAACCGTCTAATGAACCGCGCGGCAAACAGCTCTCTAAGTGATGTGAACTTGGTGCTATTCCTTGTTGATGGCACGCAGTGGACCGACGACGATGAAATGGTACTGAACAAGCTTCGTAAATCGGACTTTCCGGTTATCTTGTGTATCAACAAAGTAGATAACGTGAAAGATCGCAATGACGTGATGCTGCACATGCAAGAGATGACTAAGAAGATGGAATTTGTTGATGTAGTGCCAATTTCGGCGAAGCACGGCAAAAACATCGACGTGATTCGTCAGCATGTTCGTAACCACCTGCCTGAAGCGATTCATCACTTCCCAGAAGAGTATGTGACTGACCGTTCTCAACGTTTCATGGCGTCTGAAATCCTGCGTGAAAAGCTAATGCGATTCACCGGTGACGAACTACCTTACTCGGTAACGGTTGAGATTGAACGCTTCGATTACAACCCAGATACGGATGGTTTCCACATCAACGCGCTGATACTTGTAGAGCGTAGTGGCCAGAAGAAGATGGTGATTGGTAAAGGTGGTGAGAAGATCAAAACCATCGGCCGTGAAGCTCGTCTTGATATGGAAGAACTATTCGACCGTAAAGTGTATCTAGAGACCTGGGTAAAAGTGAAATCAGGTTGGGCTGACGATGAGCGTGCACTGCGCTCTCTAGGCTACATCGACGATATCGAAAACAAATAATACCGTAGATCAGAGTAGCGCTAGCTGCTCTGATCCCTTTTAGACAGAATATGACCTATGGATGGATTGCAACGCTGCTTTGTTTTGCATCGAAGACCTTACAGTGAATCGAGCTTAATACTCGATGTTTTCAGTGAGGAATATGGTCGTGTCACGCTGCTTTCCAAAGGCGCTCGAAGTAAGCGCTCGAATCTCAAAGGCGCTCTACAGCCTTTCACCCCATTATTGTTGAAGTGGTCCGGTAATGGCTCAATGAAAACATTGAGGCAAGCGGAAGCCATCAGTCTTGGTCTGCCGTTAACCGGTGTGAACCTCTATTCCGCCATGTACGTGAATGAGCTGATTGCTCGCGTGTTGGCAAGTGAAATCCCGTTTCCCGAATTATTTCACGACTATCTTCAAGCTTTAACAGAGCTCGCCCACAATACCAATCCTGAACCTGCTTTGCGGCGTTTTGAACTCGCTCTACTTTCTGCAATGGGATACGGTGTAGACTTCTTGCACTGTGCTGGTACCGGCGAACCTATAGATCCGACAATGACTTATCGTTATCGGGAGCAGAAGGGATTCATCGCGAGTGTGCGTAGAGACAATCTCACCTTTTTGGGTGAAGAGCTCATCGCCATCAGTGAGCGACGTTTCCTGAGTAAAACACAGTTACAAGCGGCAAAACGCTTTACACGCATAGCATTAAAGCCGTATCTTGGCGGAAAACCATTAAAAAGCAGGGAGCTGTTTCGAATGAAGCAGTCCTGATCATGGAGTAATCATCGATGAGTTCTATCCTTTTAGGTATCAATATTGACCATATCGCGACCCTACGTAATGCTCGCGGTACTAAGTATCCAGATCCAGTACACGCGGCAGAGATTGCTGAGCGTGCAGGCGCAGATGGCATCACGATTCACCTTCGTGAAGACCGTCGTCACATCCTAGATCGCGACGTGCGTATCCTGCGTGAAACGCTACAAACGCGTATGAACCTAGAAATGGCAGTTACCGATGAGATGATCGACATCGCCTTAAAAACTAAGCCTGAATTCGTGTGCCTAGTACCAGAGAAGCGTGAAGAGCTGACGACTGAAGGTGGTCTGGACGTCAAAGGTCAGTTTGAGAAGATTAAAGCCGCGACAGAGAAGCTAACGGCAGCAGGCATTAAAGTGTCACTGTTTATCGATGCTGATCGCGAGCAGATCGACGCGTCTAAAGCGGCAGGCGCGCCATTCATCGAGCTTCACACCGGTCACTATGCGGATGCAGAAACCGAAGAAGATCAACAAGACGAACTGAAGAAAATCGCGGCTGGCGCAAGCTACGCGGCCGACATCGGTATCACGGTTAACGCGGGCCACGGTCTGACTTACCACAACGTTGGTCCTATCGCGGCATTGCCAGAGATCTATGAGCTGAACATTGGCCATTCTATTATTGGTCGTTCCGTGTTTGATGGTCTGCATAAAGCGGTTGCTGACATGAAAGCTGTCATGGAAGCGGCGCGCCGCGGTTAATCCGAGCACGGTAAATAACGAGTAGAGGCGAGACTTAGTGGCAATCTTAGGACTTGGGACAGACATTGCGGAAATCGAACGTGTAGAAAAGGCGTTATCACGAACGGGTGAGGCGTTTGCTAAACGTATCTTGACTGACAATGAGCTGGTTCAGTTCCAGAGCCTAAAACAGCAAGGGCGCTTTCTCGCAAAGCGCTTTGCGGTAAAAGAAGCCGCCTCTAAAGCGCTCGGTACCGGTATTGCCCACGGCGTGACATTTCACGACTTTGAAGTGTCCAACGATGAACACGGTAAGCCTATCCTAACGCTCAATAAAAAAGCCGCACAAATTGCGGCTTCTATGGGGGTGGTTTCTAACCACCTCTCTATTTCTGATGAGCGACACTACGCAGTAGCAACCGTCATCCTAGAAAGCTAAATTACCCCAAGGACCAAGGACCAAGGACCAAGGACCTAGGCCCTAGGCCCCTTCGCCTTCCTTTCCTTTCAAATACAGCTCAGAACTCTCCAATACCTTCTCCATTTCGTCCTGCAGTTCAAACAGCTCAGGCTCAATGTCTTCCAGACTGTCACCGGCACGAAGGGCTTTCTCTATCGTCGCACAGATGGATTTTAGTCGTGGTACGCCGCAGTATGAGCAGCTGCCATGCAGCTTATGGATGAGATGGATCACTTGCTCCACGTCGTCAAAGCCATTGTCGAGTATGTCGTCGGCAAGCTCTGCCACTTCAGGGATAAAATCGACCAACATTTGCAGCATGTCGATGGCGAGATCTTCTTTATTAGCCGCTTGTTTAAGCGCTGCATTCCAGTCAATGACCTGCGAGGTTGGCTTTTCTACCACGATCGGTGGCGCTTCTGCCGCCGTGCTGACATCGGTGGGGGCGACGAAGTCTAAGCACGCTTCTGGCTCTGTAGGGCGCACTGGCACCCATTTGTTGAGTACCTGAAGTAGCATGGTTTCATCGATGGGTTTTGTGAGGTAATCATCCATGCCTTCTGAAAGTAGGCGATCTCGTTCACCACTCATTGCGTGAGCGGTGACCGCAACCACAGGTGTGGCAGCGTTTTGCTGAGTCTCTTTGATGAGCTTGCAAGCCGTCACACCATCCATTTGCGGCATCTGAATATCCATGAACACCATATCAAAATGCTGCTCTTGCGCTTTTTGCACCGCAGCCTGACCGCTGGTACAAGACACCACGGTTTCAACCCGCTCAGAGAGCAGCGCAGTGATGAGCTTAAGGTTGGCTGGGTTATCGTCCACCGCCATGACGTTGAGGTTGCGTTTTTCTGTTGAAATCACCTCGACCGCAGGCGCTAGCTGAGCAGGCTGTTTATCGACCAAAGATTGCAGCAGCTTTTTACGTGACAGCGGTTTGGTCAAACATTGCACTTGGTGCGTTTGCATCAGGTAATCTGACAGCGCCAATTGGGTACTAGCCGTACCTATGATGATGTTTGACGTCGATTGTTTGCATCGTGCGATCCAATCTTCGATGACGGCGAGCGGCACTTCTTCATTGGTCGGTAAGCAAACAATAATGTAGTCGAAGGACTCCACACGTTCAGGCAATGTAGAGCGGTAGGTTACCATCACGCCTTCGTTGGTGAGGGTTTGTTGCAGTACCGAGGCCGCTTGCATGTTCGGTTCAACCAGCAGCAGTCGTTTGTTGTTGATAACGGCTGGATCGATAGGGTCGAGCATTGGAATGTCGGTCGAGCTCAGTTTCACGGTAAACCAGAATGTCGAACCTTGGTGCAGGCGACTGGTGAGACTGATATCACCGCCCATTTGGCCAACCAATTTCTGGGTGATAACCAAGCCAAGGCCAGTACCGCCATAACGTCTCGAGATACTCGCATCCGCTTGACTAAACGCCTGGAACAGCTGCGCTTGTTGGCGCTCGGAAATACCGATACCGGTATCGCGAACCATAAATTGTAGCTCGACACGATCTTCTTTGCTGCTCTTTAGCTCCACCGAAATGTCGATATTGCCGCGCTCGGTAAACTTAATCGAGTTGCCGACTAGGTTGGTGAGGATCTGTTGAATACGCAGCGGGTCACCGACTAAGCCGCTTGGGATCTTAGGATCCACTTTCAGCGTCAGCTCTAGGCCTTTCTCATGGGCACTGGTGGCTTGCAGGGCAACCACTTCATCTAAGCTGTCTTGGAACTCAAACGGGATGTTTTCCAGCGCCAGTTTGCCTGCCTCAAGCTTAGAGAAGTCGAGGATATCGTTGATGATGTTAAGCAGGTTGTTGGCCGACTTTTCGATAGTTTGTAGGTAATCGGTCTGACTGTTGGTGAGTTGGGTTTTCAGCATCTGACGGGTAAAGCCAATGACACCGTTAAGCGGGGTACGTAGCTCGTGAGACATGTTCGCTAAGAATTCGGACTTCACGCGAGCGGCTTCTTGAGCGCGCTTTTTAGCGATGTCGAGCTCGACGTTCTGGATTTCTAGCTGCTCAAGTGTCTCACGAAGGTCGGAAGTGGCTTGGTCGATACTGTGCTGCATCTCCACGTGGTATTCAGACAGTGATACCGCCATGGCGTTGATACCGTTTTTTAGTGAGTCGAGCTCACCGTGCATTTTGCCTTCAATTCGCACAT
The DNA here is from genome assembly GCF_059412285.1 of Vibrio sp. CB1-5. NCBI lineage: Bacteria > Pseudomonadati > Pseudomonadota > Gammaproteobacteria > Vibrionales > Vibrionaceae > Vibrio > Vibrio sp. CB1-5. The sequence continues at coordinate 94,708 of NZ_JBJHPB010000002.1, forward strand.
CCAGATGACCACGGCGGATACGATCCACCATGTTTTTCATGTGTGAGATAGGGCGAGTCACGTCATACATCAAACGGTAGGCAAAGATGCCGGACAGAATAAGCCCGAGCACTAAGACCAAGATAGCCGAGAAGACTTCCTGGTATTGCTGCAATCGCAGCGAAGACAAGTCGAGTTCAATCGCGACATAGCCAAGCATTTGGCTGGTCGAGTTTATCTCTCGAGTATCCGTCGCGAGTTGGCTCTCAGCAATGACTGGCGCTCTTAGAATTAAGGTATTGTCGCTAAATTCAGACGAGCTAAGGAACGGGATAGGTTTGTCTTTAGGAAACGTTAGCGTGTCGAAATTTGGATGAAAGTTGGAGGTAACAAACAGCTCATGGGAAGCATCGAAGACGGCGATACTGCGAACAAACTTGGAGTTTTTGCGGTGCGCGTAACTAATAAGGCGCCTGACCGACTCTCGGTTTTGATTCACAAGCCCTTGCTCACTGGCAATCGCTAGCGGTTCTATAATACTTGAACCAGCATTCAGTACCTGTGATTCAAGGTCGTGATAACGGTTATATGAGAAAAAGGCACTAAGAAGAAGACCGATGATCAGGGTCGGTGCCAAGGTTAATGTGATTACGCGAGCGCGCAGGCCGTATCTGGTCATGTTAATTCGACATCATTATTTACCAACAGAGTGTCATCTGATGGGGGGATATGGGACAATACCCAGTATTGCATCCTCAAGATGACGTAAGCTTAATCAAAGCAGCGCTGTTCGACAATCATTCAGACTCAGAATAGTGAAACTCTAACAATATTTTATAGGCGCAAAGCATTAATGCTTTGCCTTGGAATTGGTCATGGCACGTTTTTTTAAACCAACAAAGAAAACCTCTTTCTCCAAAAAGCACCAAGAAGTGCAGATTGAACGCATGGATCACCACGGTGCCGGTATCGGCTATCTCAACAAAAAACCGGTGTTTGTTGAGGGCGCGCTGGCGGATGAAAAGGTGTTGGTGCAACTGACCGAGAGCAAAGCCAAGTTTGCTAAAGCTAATCTCATCAAAATCCTTGAGCCCGCAGAACAGCGCGTTGAGCCATTTTGCCCGCATTACAACGAGTGTGGCGGTTGTAACCAACAACACCTTGAGCGCGAAGCACAAATCGCCAACAAAGAGCGCGTGTTGTCGCAGCTGATGACTAAGTTTGCTGGCCAAACTCTGGATTTGTCGCCGTCGATTACTAGCGAAGGGCTGGGCTATCGTCGCCGAGCAAGGCTCAGTATCCAACTCGATAAGCAGCGCGGTCTAGTGATGGGCTTTCGCCGTAAGCAGAGCAATCAGATTGTCGATGTCGACCATTGCCCTGTGCTGGATGACAAACTCAATGCTTTGATCCCTCCGCTACGTCGCATTTTTGCTGACTTCAAGCAGCCAGCGATGTTGGGACACCTTGAACTTGTGCTTGGTGACGCTGAGCCAGTGGCGGTCATTCGCCATACCAAGCCTTTAAGTGATAAAGACCAAACGCGTTTAATAGAGTTTGCTGAGCAAACCGGCGTGACGCTCTACTTTATGCCAGAAGCGAATCAGCTCGATAGAGTCGTTGGCGAGCAGCCGTTTTATGGCGAAGTAGGCGTAAAGCTGCCATTTTTGCCATCGCACTTTATTCAAGTTAACCAAGCGATCAATGCGCGTATGGTGGCTCAAGCGCTTGAATGGCTGGCACCAGAGGCAACTGATCGTGTACTAGACCTCTTCTGTGGCCTTGGCAACTTTACCTTGCCGCTTGCGAAGCAAAGCGCGCATGTGGTTGGTGTTGAAGGGGTGCAAGACATGGTCGATTGGGCGGCGGACAACGCGAAACTAAATGGCCTTTCGAATGTCGAATTCTATCAGGCGAATTTGGAACAAGAGCTGTCGCAGCAGCCTTGGGCATCACAGCAGTTTGATAAGATTTTGTTAGACCCAGCGAGAGCGGGGGCGAGCGGCGTGATCGACCAAGTTTCCGCACTAGGTGCGACACGTGTCCTTTATGTTTCTTGCAATCCTGCTACCCTTGCGAGAGACAGTCAGAGCCTAATTGCACAGGGCTACACAATGACTCGTTTGGGTATGATGGATATGTTCCCTCATACCAGTCATCTTGAGTCGATGGCGTTGTTTGAAAAATAGCGCAGATGTCATAGTAATAACGCTAACTGGGATAGGTTAGTGAACCAATAAACTAGGAAGAAAAAGAAATGGTTGCGGTAAGAAGCGCGCATTTGAACCCAGAAGAGCAATTCAATTTGGATAATTGGATTGCATCACTTAAGCAAGATAAAAACACCTCGAAGCGATTGAAAGACGTATATCGTCAGTGCGAGGAAATTGTTGCCGATAGTGAGCAAGGGGCCTTGCTGTTGTGGCGCGGGAGAGAGATGAATGAAATCCTCATTACCCTGTCTATGGATAAAGCGACGCTAGTAGCGGCGCAGTTGTATCCAGTAGTTTCTAGTGGTCTTTACGATCGTGAGCTACTAGAGGAAAACTACGGCAAAGAAATCATCAAACTGATCGATGGCGTAGAAGAAATGGCCGCCATCGGTCAGCTTAATGTCACCCTTGAAGACTCTGAAGCGTCGGGACAAGTCGATAACGTGCGCCGTATGCTACTTGCGATGGTAGACGACTTCCGCTGCGTGGTTATTAAGCTCGCAGAGCGTATTTGCAACCTACGTGAAGTCAAAGATGAGCCAGATGATGTGCGTCGTGCGGCTGCAAAAGAGTGTGCCAACATCTACGCGCCACTTGCCAACCGTCTTGGTATCGGTCAGCTCAAGTGGGAAATCGAAGACTACGCCTTTCGCTACCAGCAGCCAGATACCTACAAACAAATTGCTAAGCAGCTCTCCGAGCGTCGTATCGTCCGTGAGCAATACATCAAAGACTTTGTTGATGATCTAACGAGTGAGATGCAAGTCTCTAGCATCTTGGCTGAAGTGAGTGGTCGTCCAAAGCATATCTACAGTATCTGGCGCAAGATGCAGAAGAAAAGTCTGGATTTTGATGAGCTGTTTGACGTACGTGCAGTGCGAATTATTGCCGAACGTTTGCAAGACTGTTACGCGGCTCTGGGTATCGTGCACACCAAGTATAAGCACTTGCCTAGCGAGTTTGACGATTACGTCGCTAACCCAAAACCGAATGGTTACCAATCGATCCATACCGTGATCTTGGGACCAGAAGGCAAAACTATTGAAATCCAGATCCGTACTAAACAAATGCACGAAGACTCCGAGTTGGGTGTTGCGGCGCACTGGAAGTATAAGGAAGGGGGAAGTGGTGGTCGTAGTGGTTACGATGAGAAGATCACTTGGCTGCGTAAACTACTCGATTGGCAAGAAGAGATGTCAGACTCTGGCGAGATGCTCGATGAGCTTCGCAGTCAGGTATTTGATGATCGCGTCTATGCGTTTACTCCGCGAGGCGATGTAGTCGACCTTCCTATGGGCGCGACGCCGCTTGATTTTGCTTATCACATTCACTCTGAAGTGGGACACCGTTGTATTGGCGCTAAAGTAGCTGGACGCATTGTTCCTTTCACTCACAAGCTCGCAATGGGTGATCAGGTTGAAATCATCACGGCGAAAGAGCCAAACCCATCTCGTGACTGGCTCAATCCGTCAACGGGCTTTGTGCATTCTGGTCGAGCTCGCGCGAAGATCAATGCGTGGTTTAGAAAGCAAAGCCGCGAGAAGAATTTAGAAGCGGGTCGTGAGATCCTTGAGGCGGAACTGGTGAAAATCGGCGCTACGCTTAAAGATGCTGAGCAGTACGCACTGAAACGTTTCAACGTAAACTCTGCGGACGAGCTATATGTCGGTATCGGCAGTGGCGATCTCCGTATCAACCAGATCATTAACCACATCAACGCCTTGGTAAACAAGCCAACCGCGGAAGAAGAAGATCAGCAAGCGCTCGAGAAACTGCAAGAGTCAGAGAATAAAGCGCCAGCGCAAAGTCGTCCGCATAAAGATGCGGTAGTCGTGGAAGGTGTCGATAATTTGATGACTCACCTAGCGCGCTGTTGTCAGCCGATCCCAGGAGATCAGATCAAAGGTTACATTACCCAAGGGCGAGGCATCTCAGTACACCGCGCCGACTGTGAGCAGCTAGAAGAGCTCAGTCACCACGCGCCAGAGCGTATCATTGATACGGTGTGGGGCAGTGGGTTTGTCGGTTCATATATCTTGACGATTCGCGTCGAGGCGATGGAGCGCGGTGGTCTGTTAAAAGACATCACGGCTTTGCTGACCAACGAAAAAATCAAGGTGACCACCATGAAGAGTCGCAGTGATTACAAGCGTCAATTGTCTATCATGGACTTTGATCTGGAAGTGAACAATATTGAGGTGTTGTCACGCGTGACTAAGCGTATTGAGCAGATTAAAGATGTGATGAATGTGAAGCGCTTAGGCTAAACATCCAAAGGATGTGAAGATAATTTACAAGGGCGAGTGCTACCACACTCGCCCTTTTCGTAACCAGGAACCCAACATGACTCAACCCATAGACCAACTCCTTGCCATCATGGCGCAGCTTCGCGACGAAGAAAAAGGCTGCCCATGGGACAGAAAACAAACCTTCGAAACCATAGTGCCTCACACCATCGAAGAAACCTTTGAGGTGGTGGATGCTATCCACAATAAAGACTGGCCGAACCTAAAAGAAGAGCTGGGCGACTTACTGTTTCAAGTCATCTTCTATAGTCAAATGGCCAAAGAGCAGGGGCTGTTTGATTTTAATGAGGTAGTAGAAGGGCTTAACGAGAAGCTCACACGCCGCCACCCGCACGTTTTTTCTGACGTTGAGTTTGAAGATGAAGCGGCGATCAATGCCAACTGGGAGGTTGAGAAACAGAAGGAAAAAGCGCAACTAGGCAAAACCGCGCAAAGTATTCTAGACTCAATACCACAGTCGCTTCCTGCGCTTTCTAAAGCCAACAAAATACAGAAACGTTGCGCAAAATTTGGCTTCGATTGGGATGCACTTGGGCCGGTGGTCGAGAAGGTTCAAGAGGAGATTGAAGAAGTCGTTGAAGAAGCGATTCAAGTCGATGTAAACGAAGATAAACTGGAAGAAGAAGTGGGCGATCTTTTGTTTGCAGCAGTGAATCTTGCGCGCCATTTGAAGAAAGATCCTGAAGTGGCGCTAAGAAAAGCCAACGACAAATTTTCTCGCCGATTTAAGGGTGTAGAAACGCGTGCTGCGGGTGAAGGTAAGTTACTGACAGACTTTAGTCTTCAAGAGCTGGATGCGTTTTGGAATGATGTAAAAAAACAAGAAAACTGCTCGGATTTGTGAACGGCTTCTCACTGGTGTACGTTTCTACTATTGATTTGAAGCAAAAAATAAAAATTTTGAATGTGATAAGTTTCACGTTGTGGCGGTAATGGGCTTCTGGTATATTTGCATCCCGTCCAGAAGAAATCCATTTTCCCTCATTCAACCAACTTCAGGTTAAACATGACGACAAATTATATTTTTGTTACTGGCGGGGTAGTATCCTCTCTAGGTAAAGGTATTGCAGCAGCATCTCTTGCAGCAATTTTAGAAGCACGTGGTCTTAAAGTGACCATGATGAAGCTTGACCCTTACATCAACGTTGATCCGGGCACAATGAGCCCAACTCAGCACGGTGAAGTGTTTGTCACGGAAGATGGCGCTGAAACTGACCTGGACCTTGGTCACTACGAGCGTTTCATCCGTACCAAGATGACAAAACGCAACAACTTTACTGCTGGTCGTGTTTACGCTGACGTTCTACGTAAAGAGCGTCGTGGTGACTACCTAGGTGCGACTATTCAGGTTATCCCACACATCACAAACGCTATTAAAGATCGTGTCATTGCTGGCTCTGAAGGCCACGACGTTGCGATCGTTGAAGTTGGTGGCACAGTTGGTGATATCGAATCTCTACCATTTATGGAAGCAATCCGTCAGCTAGCGGTTGAGCTTGGTCGTGAGCGTGCAATGTTCATGCACCTGACTCTAGTTCCTTACCTAGCGGCTGCAGGCGAAGTGAAAACTAAGCCAACGCAACACTCGGTGAAAGAGCTTCTATCTATCGGTATCCAACCAGATATTCTTGTTTGTCGTAGTGATCGTGCGATCCCTGCAAACGAGCGTAAGAAGATTGCTCTGTTCTGTAACGTACAAGAGAAAGCGGTAATCTCAATGAAGGACGTAGATTCTATCTACAAGATCCCTCAGTTGATTAAAGCACAAGGTCTTGACGATCTTGTTTGTACTCGCTTTGGTATCACCGCTCCAGAAGCAGACCTATCTGAGTGGGAACAGGTTATCTACGAAGAAGCGAACCCAACAGCAGACGTTGTTATTGGTATGGTTGGTAAGTACATTGAGCTTCCAGATGCGTACAAATCGGTAAATGAAGCGCTTAAGCACGCGGGTCTTAAGAACCGTCTGAACGTGAAGATCAAGTACGTTGACTCACAAGATGTTGAGAGCAAAGGCGAAGAAGCACTAGCAGGTCTAGACGCTATTCTTGTTCCAGGTGGCTTCGGTGACCGCGGTATTGAAGGTAAGATCCTTGCTGCGAAATACGCTCGTGAGAACAAAGTACCTTATCTAGGTATCTGTCTAGGGATGCAAGTTGCGCTTATTGAATACGCTCGTAACGTAGCGGGTATGGAAGGCGCACATTCAACAGAATTTAACAAAGAGACGAAATACCCTGTGGTAGGCTTGATCACAGAGTGGGTTGATGGTGAAGGTAAAGTTGAAGAACGTACTGAAACCTCTGATCTTGGCGGTACAATGCGTCTAGGTTCCCAGCTATGTCACCTTGAAAAAGGAACGAAAGCGTACGAACTATACGGCAATGCGAAGATCCACGAACGTCACCGTCACCGCTATGAAGTGAACAACGTACTTCGTCCTCAGATTGAAAAAGCAGGTCTAAAAGTTTCTGGTCTATCAGCAGACAAGAAACTGGTTGAAGTGATCGAGAACCCAGCACACCCATGGTTTGTTGCTGCGCAGTTCCACCCAGAATTCACTTCAACACCACGCGATGGTCACCCACTGTTCTCTGGCTTTGTTAAGGCAGCAGGTGAGTACCAGCGCGGTACTGAAGAAAAGTAAAAAGGATACGGGCGGCAGCGAAGGTTGTGCGGCTGCCCTAAATTTGACATTTATATTTAATGAGAGGAAACATTAATGTCTAAGATCGTTAAAGTTCTAGGTCGTGAAATCATCGACTCACGTGGTAACCCAACTGTTGAAGCTGAAGTACACCTAGAAGGCGGTTTCGTAGGTATGGCTGCGGCTCCATCTGGCGCATCTACTGGTTCTCGCGAAGCTCTTGAGCTACGTGACGGCGACAAAGCACGTTTCCTAGGTAAAGGTGTTCTTAAAGCTGTTGAAGCTGTGAACGGTGCAATCGCTGAAGCTCTAGTTGGTAAAGACGCGAAAGCTCAAGCTGACGTTGACCAAGTAATGATCGACCTAGACGGTACTGAAAACAAGTCTAAGTTCGGCGCGAACGCTATCCTAGCGGTTTCTCTAGCAAACGCTAAAGCGGCTGCAGCGGCTAAAGGCATGCCTTTGTTCGAGCACATCGCTGAACTAAACGGTACTGCTGGTCAGTTCTCTATGCCTCTACCAATGATGAACATCATCAACGGTGGTGAGCACGCAGACAACAACGTTGACATCCAAGAGTTCATGATCCAACCAGTTGGTGCTAAGACTCTTAAAGAAGGTCTACGTGTAGGTGCTGAAGTATTCCACAACCTAGCTAAAGTTCTTAAGTCTAAAGGTTACAGCACTGCAGTTGGCGACGAAGGTGGTTTCGCTCCTAACCTTAAGTCTAACGCTGAAGCTCTAGAAGTTATCGCAGAAGCTGTTGCAGCTGCTGGTTACGAACTAGGTAAAGACGTGACTCTAGCTATGGACTGTGCAGCATCTGAGTTCTTCGACAAAGAAGCTGGCATCTACAACATGAAAGGCGAAGGTAAAACTTTCTCTTCTGAAGAGTTTAACCACTACCTAGCTGAGCTAGCGAACAACTTCCCAATCGTTTCTATCGAAGACGGTCTAGACGAGTCTGACTGGGATGGCTTCAAGCACCAAACTGAACTACTAGGTGACAAGCTTCAACTAGTAGGTGACGACCTATTCGTTACTAACACTAAGATCCTTGCTGAAGGTATCGAGAAAGGCGTAGCTAACTCTATCCTTATCAAGTTCAACCAAATCGGTTCTCTAACTGAGACTCTAGCTGCTATCAAGATGGCTAAAGACGCAGGTTACACAGCTGTAATCTCTCACCGTTCTGGCGAAACTGAAGATGCAACTATCGCTGACCTAGCGGTAGGTACAGCTGCAGGTCAAATCAAGACTGGTTCTATGAGCCGTTCTGACCGTGTTGCTAAGTACAACCAGCTAATTCGTATCGAAGAAGCTCTAGGTGAAAAAGCACCTTACAACGGTCTTAAAGAAGTTAAGGGTCAAGCTTAATCGCTGATTTTTAAGACTATTTAATGAAGCCGCTCTGAAAAGAGCGGCTTTTTTTGTACCTGATTTTTGTGAGTAGGTTAACTAAAATGGGTAACGGTGGAGTAACAGTATCCAGTATGTTACTTATGAATTAGCTCAGATGCGCTAAAGTGATAACAGTTCAATAAAACGTATCCCTACTTACTAGAGGAAAAGATCATGGCTAAAGTGACCAGCCCTACTACTACGTTTAACAACGAGTATTTCTCATTCATCGTTTCTGAATCTTGGAAGCACATCGGTGCTGACCAAACTCACGCAGATATCCTAGCGCACAACCTACTAGTAGGTGGCCTGCAAGGTAAACTACACCAAGGTCTTGGTGTAATCGAAGCGGTTACGATCCCTTACGAAGCTGGTATCCTAGATCCATCTACTACGCCGGAAATCGAGTCTGAAGGCGATACTTGGGCAGTTTACAACGGTAAGAAGTCTTCTGGTCACTATGTTTGTACTCTAATGGCACAAACAGCTATCGAGAAAGCTCGCAAGCACGGTATCTCTATCGTATTTGGTTACGACCACTGTGACGGCGGTAACTTCTCTAACTACACACAGATGGCAATGAAAGAAGGCATGTTCGCAATGTCTTCAAACAACTCTGTACCTCTAAACGCACCATTCGGCGGTATGGATCCAGCAATGTCTTGCCCTCCGTTCGATGCTGCACTAGTAGGCGGTGAAGAGCTACCTCTAGTAACGTCTATCATGATCGGTGAAGGTTACGACTCTCACATCTGTGATGCTATCGTAAATGACCGCGACCTACACGTTGCAGCTCTGGTTGACCAAGATACTGGTGAGCTAACGGCTGACGCGCGTAAATGGGGTTCTCTAATTGAAGGTTACGGCCGTGTTGCTGACTGTAAAGCACCATGGACGTTCCTAACGCCACGTCTTTACTCGCTAAACATCTGGAACGAAGTAATGACAGCAATCATCAACCCGAAAGGTAAGATTGCTCCTGAGCTTCCAGCAGTACCAAGTGATTTCTTCACTATGGAAGATGCGCCATGTCCAGTAGGTGGTTCTTACATCCTAGTTATCGACCCAAGCCACTTCGGCCCAATCGAAGAAGTGAAGCGTAAGAGCGACATGTTCGTTAAAGCAATCAAAGAAAACCGTCCACGCGCTGGCTTTGACAATGTTTACATCCCAGACGAGTGGGGCCTAAAAGCACTAGCAAACGCAACTGATGAGCACCAAGTAATGGACGCTCACTGGGACGGTTTCAAGTCTTTCCTAGAGCGTTCTGGCACTTCAATCGAAGAGCTAAACGCGAAGTGGGAAGCGAAAGTTGGCGCTGAGCGCGCTGCGGAAACTATCCGTAAATAATTGAAAATCATACGCACATGATTTTAAGCCCAGTCCTTTGGACTGGGTTTTTTTTGCTTGTAACCAACTGTTACTGGCTTAGTGAGATTGGTAGGGTTATTTTGAGGCGGACTGTCTGTATTGCTTTGGGCTACAGCCTTCAAACTTGTTGAACGCTCGAAAAAAGGGTGGTGCAGAGTGGTAGTTGAGTAGCTCTGCAATTTCAGCAATCGGCAGCGAGGAATTCGCCAAATACTCTTTGGCAAGCTGCATTCGGGTATCCAATACCAGCTGCTTAAAGGTGGTGTGTTCCGCTTCGAGTTTGCGTCTAAGCGTGCGAGAGGTCATGTTGAGGTCGTCTGCCACCATTTCCATGGTGGGTAAGCCATACTTCATTTGACTGAGTAGTTTAAAGCGAATTTGGTAGCTCAGCGGAGAGTCGAGGCTATTGTCGAGTCGCTGGCTTTGCACGGTGGCGATATGAGCAATGATCGCGGGTTGTAGCGTAATGTCATGGTGCACCCAATTGACGGGAAAGCGCAATTGATTGTTGTTGGCGTTAAAACTCAAGTTGTCGGTAAATATCTCTCGATACAATGGAGCGTAACTTGGCTCTTCGTAGGAAAAATCGACAAAAACATATTGAGATTTGAACAAGTCGCCAAGAAAATTTTTGAGTCCAAGGTAGTAGTGGCACAGAGACTCTTCAACATTGTAGTGCTGCGCAGAACGTCCTTCAGAGCGGTCAACAATGGTGATGTAAGCCCATTCGCTATCGTAGCCAATATGAATATCCACATAATCTTTGGTCACAAACGAAAATTGTAATCCGGTATCGAGCAACTGCTTAATATTTTGACAGTTGATCATCGCATAGCCCCAGGCGCCCATATCTTGCAGCTTGAGTCGCTTGGCGATGCGCAGCCCCAGTCCATCGATGTGCAGTTGGTTTACCGTTAGATTGATCAGTTGGTGCACCTGGGATACTTGGATTGGGTGGTAGTGCCCTTGATTGATACGCATGATGTCGGCTTTACGTAAAAACTGCTGAGCGTTGAAATCATGGCCTAGAGATTGGCGTACGATCGATTCCCAATGACCAATAATCGCCTGTAAAAAGTGCTGGTGGTTCAAAGAATACACAGATGTTGTCCCGAAATGTCACGTTGCTGTCCTGAAGTGTAATTAATAAATCCCAGTTTAGCCACTATAATAACCCTATCTTGAGAAGTCGCCTGAGCGGTTACTCCAATAACTAGAGGAATTATCCATGTTTAAGCCAAAACGTGTTGAAATTGCGAAAGAGAAATTAGACCTATACCAAGACATCTACTGGAACAAGTCAGATGCGGATTTCTACATCAACGAAGACATTGCTCCTATGCAAGCTCGCATGGCTGAGCAAGGCGTTGAAGCATTCAGTTTGCTAGGTAAGCAACACGTTGGTGCATTTGGTGCGCCATATGTGAACAGCTTCGAAGGCGTTGACATTGCAATGTATGGCCTAACCATGGATAAGTGCTCACCAAACGCTGGTGGTCACAAGTTTGGTCCTGCTGCTATCCGTGAAGCATCAAAAACGGGTATGGGCATGATTCACCAAGATGGCACTATGCCGTTCGAACTGTGTAACATCATCGACTACGGAAACTGGGATGGCCTAGGTCAATTCAACCTAGATGAAGAGATGCGTGCCGCGCAAGAAGTTGTTGATGACATGGTTATTAATCACGGTATCACACCATTCTTCTTTGGTGGTGACCACACTGTGGCTTACCCAGGTCCTGCGGCACTGGCTAAAGTTCACGGCCCTGTATCGCTAATCCACATTGACGGTCACTTTGACCTACTGACTCGCAAAGATTTTGACTACGAGTCATACTCAGGTAACTGGTACTGCCGTCTCGCATCAGAAGGTGCAATGGATCCATCTACCAGTGTCAGTCTTGGTATGCGTGGTCGCTGGTGTGCATCACAGCAAGGTAAGGCGAAAGCGATTGGTGGTAACTTCTACCTAGCGGACGAAATCTACGACCTAGGTATCGACTACATCGTTGAGCAGATCCTTGAGAAGCAAGGCGACGGTCGTCCAGTATACCTAACGTTTGACCTAGATGGCCTAGATCTTCTAGACCACAGTGCAAACTCAAGCCCAGATCCATTCGGTGTAACTGCGCGCATGTACTACGACATCTTCCGTAAGCTTCGTGCGACTAAGCGTATCAACCTAGTTGGTGCTGATATTGCTGAATTTGCTCCTCAGAAGAACTCTGATGAGAAAGATGCGCTACTAACAGCTGCATTTGGTTGGGAACTACTGACATGGTTGGCAGAGTGCCGCCACATCCGTGAAGGTAAGAAGAACCCAACTAACTGGCCAATGAACTTCGGTCGTAACATCGAGTTCTAATCTGGTTTCAGATAGAAAAATGCCCGCTCAACTTGAGCGGGCATTTTGCTTTCTAGCAACAAGAAACTTAGCAACAAGAAACTATTTGCTGAAGTTCATCGCCATCGCAGCAGCAATGTTGCGAGAAGTCATCTCGACATTAAATGCAGCTTCTTTCAAAGCCGTTGGTAGATCGGTCGCACCAAGCACCACGCTGTATGCAGCATCGATACCGTGCTCATGCACCACCTCACAATCTTTTGCCGTGCTACCCGCTATCGCGATCACTGGAATATCGTATTGCTTAGCGGTGCGCGCCACACCAATAGGTGTTTTACCATGGATAGTTTGGCTATCAATTCGACCTTCACCAGTAATCACAAGATCGGCATCTTTTACCACTTCGCTAAGGTTAACTGCATCCATCACGATCTGAATCCCTGGACGAAGCTCGGCATCGAAGAGACCCAAAAGTGCAGCACCTAGACCACCCGCAGCACCAGCGCCAGCGGTATTCACTACGTCACGACCATTGGTCGATTTAATCACTTCTGCGTAGCGCGCCAGGTTACTGTCTAGCGTTTCAACCATTTCAGGCGTTGCCCCTTTTTGCGGGCCAAACACATGAGAGGCACCTTTCGGGCCACATAGCGGGTTATCTACATCACACGCCACTTCTAGCTTGATGTCCGCTAGGCGAGGATCCAGCTCAGCAAGGTCGATACTCGCAAGCTTGCTTAGCTCACCGCCACCAAACCCCAGTGCATTGCCGTCGGCATCAAGCAGTTTTGCACCTAGAGCTTGCGCCATGCCAATACCGCCGTCATTGGTCGCACTACCACCGATGCCGACGATAATGTGTTTTACGCCACGATCCAGCGCTGCTTTTACTAATTCACCGGTACCAAAGGTGGTGGTTACCAGTGGGTTGCGTTTTTCTGGTTCTACCAAATGAAGACCGGATGCAGCCGCCATCTCAATGATGGCGGCTGAACCATCACCCATCAGACCGAAGAAGCCCTCAACGGTTTGCCCGAGCGGTCCTGTTACGTCACAACTAACAATAGAACCGCCAGTGGCATCAACAAGCGACTGCACTGTGCCTTCGCCGCCATCTGCCATCGGAAGTTTGATGTATTCGGCGTCGGTGAAGATTTTCTTAAATCCTGCCTCAATAGCGTCGGCAACTTCCATGGCCGTAAGACTTTCTTTGTATGAATCTGGAGCGATGATAATTTTCATAATTAAACCTTAAACAAATAGACCGAATACACCGAAGATCATTACCGAAACGAACGCGATCATTAGACCAACCGCAGACTCGTAAGGAATGAGTTTAAGACGCTCGCGAATATCCATATGCACGGCGCCACCTGTGGCGTGAAAGAAACTACCGTGTGGCATGTGATCCAATACAGTAGCACCTGAGTGAATCATGGCGGCACCCGCTAGAGCAGGAACGCCGAGTTCAAGAATGGTTGAGCTAAATACGCTGGATGCAACCGCAGTGCCTGCTGTGGTCGATGCCGTTGCCAATGCCATCATGGCACCAGAAATTGGCGCGAGAAGGTAAGAAGGCAAGCCAGACGCGGTTAGCACATCAATAAGACCGTCTTTAAGACCTGAGTTAGCGATGATGCCAGCAAGAGTACCTGTACCAAGAAGCATTACAGCTACTGGCGCCATGCGCGATAGGCCAGATACTGCAAAGTGGTTGGTATCGGCAAAGCGTCCCATCACGACAGCACCGATTAGGCCACCTAGTGGCAGTGCGATAAGCGGGTCAACGTTGATGCCAGCAATAGGGCGAAGCGCAAGTAGTGCGATAGCAACGAGAGGGGCAACAATGGCAGCGCCAAATGTAGGCAGCTTAGAGTGGTCAACTGCAATGACTTCGCTCTCTGCGACTTTAGAGCCTTTGTTGACTAGCTTTTTCGCAATGAAATAAGCGAAGATCATACCGCACAAGCCAGGGATGACTCCGGCAGCCATCACTGAGGTCAGCGGTACGTTGAACGCATCGGCCGCCGCAATGGCGTTTGGGTTTGGCGACATTACGTTACCCGCTTTACCACCGCCGACCATCGCTAGCAAGATAGCGGTTTTAGAGATGTCAGCACGGCGTGCAATCGCCAGTGCGATTGGTGAAACGGTAATAACCGCAACGTCAACGAATACGCCAACCGCAGTCAAAATCATAGTGGCAATCGCCAGAGCGAGAAGCGCGCGAGTTTCGCCTACTTTCTTAACAATGGTCTCAGCAATAGAGGTCGCAGCGCCGGATTCGATCAGAACGCCTGCCAAAACACCCGCTGCCAGAATACGTAATACTGCAGTGACAATGCCTTGTGCACCGCCAATCATTAACGCAACAGTATCGGTGAGAGAAACGCCGCCGACAACACCACCGACAAGGGCGCCGATGATCATGCCGTAAGCAGGTGGAACTTTCTTAAGAATAAGGGCAATGGCAACAATCAGAGCTGCTAGTGCGCCTAAGGTAGAGACTTCAATCATGGTTTGTTTTCCGCAATTTTAATAATTTTTTCGTTGGGTCTAAAAGCCCTTATTGAGCGGAAGAGTAGCCATTTAGGGGGAGGTTTTCTTTATGCGAACTGACGAATTTATCACTGATGGTTATGGTTAATTTGTGCGGATGCACAAATTAACCATTTTGTTACAAACATTTTAACGCGAGGTAGAGTTGTACTTTTTCATCTAAGTTATTGATGTTTAAGTTGGTTAATTGCTCTATTTTGTCGAGTCGGTATCGCAAAGTGTTACGGTGTATATGGAGGGATTCACAAGTTTGAGCTAGATCGCAGTTTTGCTCAAAAAAAGTGCGCAACGTCTTTAGAAGCACGCCTTTGCTATCAGCAGCAATCAGTTTTTCAATCGGAGTCTTTAGCTGATTGGCGCGCCATGGGTCGTGTTTGATGCTGCTTATTAGTACCGATAACTTGCGGTCTTGATAAAACAAAATAGGACCATCTAGGCTGTGGCTACTTTCGATCGTCGCTTTGGCGGTTTCATAGGATTTGGCAATACCGACCAGTTCAGGGAAGTAGTCACCTATCGCCATTTGAATTGAAAAATCACACTCTTGGTCGATACGCTTTAGCAGCTTTGCCACACGCTTCTCTTCTTCTTTGCGGCTCCACGAGTCATTGATAATCGTCACTGGCTTCAAAACCACGATCTCATTCATCGACACTGAAGCGATCCCGACGATGTTATCGCGCTCTGGATGCTCTAATAGATGCACCAGCTTTTGTAGGTGTTCAAGTGTTACTGGCTCGCCTGGTCGTGGGATCACTTTGATTACAGTAGCAACGCGAGGCTGGGCAAGGTCGAGATCGAGCCTTTGTGCGATGGAGAGTAATTGGCCTTCGTTTAAGCTTGAGCCTTCTATTAGTTGTAGAAGCAGCTCTTCGCGATGTCGTTTATTCCATTGCACCTGCGACATTAAGGCCGCCTGTTCTACGATAAGCTCTGCGGTCATTTTGACCAGCTCACCATAACTGCGTACCTCTTCCGGTGTACCAGAGATACCCACAACTCCAATCACGTTCTCGTCGTAGATAATAGGTAGATTGATGCCTTTTTTAACCCCTGAAAGGGTAGAGGCAACGGAGTCATTGATCTCTAAGGTGCGGTTATCGCGGATCGCTAGTAGCGCGCCTTCGTGGATCTGACGCAGCCTCGAAGGATCACTTGAGCCAATGATGACACCATTTTCATCCATCACGTTAATAGAGTAATCGATGATCTTTTTCGCACGATCGACAATTTGTTTAGCAATGAGAGAGTTAAGCTGCATACGTTGAACATGTTATCGGAAGATGCTTTTGAGTATACCCGATTGTCTTGCAAACTAAGGTATACTCACCGCGAGATTACCAAGAGAAACAGTGATGGAATTCGAGTTTATTAAAAACAGCTTTACTGGGGAGTACCTAGTGAGATGTGAAATGGGCCAAGAAGTGATAGCCCGATTACTACAAGAAGAGATCAGTACCAGTGACCACACCATCACGGAAATAACAGCCTTGCTCACTAAAGCTGCCCAGTTTTCGGGCAATGAGTTTAAGTGGCAAGGTAAAGAGATCTCATTAAGTGTGGTGGACTCGGAGGTTCATGTTTACGAAAATTCCTTAGCTTTTGATAGCTTAATGGAGATGGATGAAGAGTTTTCTGTCTACGAGAGCGAGAGCCATAGCGAGTGTGGACTGGAAGATTTTTGTTCAGTTTTGGAGCAATGGGAGCGCTTTATTCATAACAGGTGCTGATCGTTTGCCCCAAATTTGCACACTCCTAGTGCTAATAACATTAAACGCATTATTTTTGTGAATACCTTGCACCAACTAAGTGCAAGGTATTTTCATTTGTGCAACATGAAAATATCAATCCTTTGTTTTTCAATGAGTTAAAAAGTTGGCACGTACCTTGATTACTAGAATACGTAACAGGGATAAAAGGCGAAGGGGATGCCATGAAACTTATTAACGCAATCATTAAACCATTCAAACTCGATGATGTAAGAGAAGCACTTGCAGATGTTGGTATTGAGGGAATGACCGTTTCTGAGGTCAAAGGATTTGGCCGTCAGAAAGGACACACAGAATTATATCGTGGTGCGGAGTATCAAGTGGACTTTCTACCGAAAGTAAAACTTGAGATTGCGACGCACGCAGACAACGTAGACCGAGTTATTGAAGCGATCACTAACGCTGCTCAAACCGGCAAGATTGGCGACGGAAAAATATTTGTGTACGACCTAGCCCAAGCAGTACGTATTCGTACGGGCGAAATGGACGCTGAAGCACTTTAAGGGATTGGAGAACTTATTATGGAATTAGCAACGACTGTGAGCGAACTGCGTTACGCGCTGGACACTTTTTACTTTCTTATTTCAGGCGCATTAGTAATGTGGATGGCGGCAGGTTTCGCCATGTTAGAGGCGGGTTTAGTCCGCTCAAAGAACACAACAGAAATCTTAACCAAAAACTTCTGTCTTTACGCGATTGCGTGTACTTGTTACCTCATCGTGGGCTATCACATTATGTATGTTGATAACGGTGAAGGCGGTTGGCTACCATCATTTGGTGCGCTAATTGGCACTCAAGGTGAAGGCGCTGACCACTCTCTAGAGTCGGACTTCTTCTTCCAGGTAGTATTCGTAGCTACAGCAATGTCAGTTGTTTCTGGTGCGGTTGCTGAGCGTATGAAGCTTTGGTCTTTCCTAATCTTCTCTGTAGTGCTAACAGCGTTCATCTACCCAATGGAAGGTTACTGGACATGGGGCGGCGGTTTCCTATCAGAAGCTGGCTTCAGTGATTTCGCAGGCTCAGGTATCGTTCACATGGCCGGTGCGTCAGCAGCTCTAGCAGGTGTTCTACTACTGGGTGCTCGTAAAGGTAAATACGGTAAAAACGGTGAAATCCACCCAATCCCAGGTTCGAACATGCCGCTAGCAACACTTGGTACGTTCATCCTATGGCTAGGTTGGTTCGGTTTCAACGGCGGTTCTCAGCTAATGGTTTCTGACTTCGAGAACGCAACAGCGGTTGGTCAAATCTTCCTAAATACCAACGCAGCAGCAGCAGCGGGTGCAATCGCAGCAATGCTAGTGTGTAAGACAACTTGGGGCAAAGCTGACCTAACGATGATTCTTAACGGTGCACTAGCTGGTCTGGTAGCAATCACAGCAGACCCACTGTCTCCATCACCAGTTTACTCTGTAGCAATCGGTGCAGTAGGTGGCGCGCTAGTGGTATTCAGCATCATCGGTCTGGACAAGCTTAAGATTGACGATCCAGTGGGTGCTATCTCAGTTCACGGTGTGTGTGGTTTCTTCGGCCTAATGGTTGTTCCACTAAGCAACGGTGATGCAACGTTCGGTGCACAGCTTCTAGGTGCGGCAGTTATCTTCGGTTGGGTATTCGCAGCGAGCCTAGCGGTATGGGCGGTACTGAAAGCAACCATCGGTATCCGTGTAACGGAAGAAGAAGAGCTAGAAGGTATGGACATGCACGACTGTGGTGTCGGTGCTTACCCAGAATTTGTAAGTATGAAATAATATTTAGTTACACTTTTATTAAAAACCTGCCGTATTAGGCAGGTTTTTTTATGTCAGATCATTGTTTTTAAAATATGTATGAATATAATAACGCAACTGATAAACGTTCTCATTATGAATTGAAGGAACCAAACAATGAAAAAACTGCTAACTCTTTCTGCAATCGCAGCAAGCTTTGCCGCTCCAGCGATGGCTGCGGAAGAAGTCAACGTTTACTCTTACCGTCAACCTTTCCTTGTTGAACCAATGTTCAATGAATTCACTAAAGAGACGGGTATCAAGGTAAACGTGAAGTTTGCTAAGAAAGGTTTGGCAGAGAAGCTTGCGCAAGAAGGCGAATACAGCCCAGCTGACGTTGTACTAACAACGGACATCAGCCGCCTTGCAGAGCTAACAGATAAGGACGTAGTTCAAGCAGTAGACAGCGACGTGATTAACGCGAATGTTCCTGCTCAATACCGTGATAAAGAGAACGAGTGGTTTGCACTGACTCTACGTACTCGTAACGTTTACTCATCTCGCGACCGTGTTGGTAAGCTAGGAGCAGAGTTCAACTATGCAGACCTTACTAATGCAGAGTACAAAGGCAAAATCTGTACTCGTAGCGGTAAGCACCCTTACAACGTATCTTTGGTTTCATCTATGATTGCTCATCACGGCGAAGCGGAAACTAAAGAGTGGCTAGAAGGCGTAAAAGCGAACCTAGCTCGCAAGCCACAAGGCAACGACCGCGCACAAGTTAAAGCGATCAAAGAAGGCCTTTGTGACGTTTCTCTAGGGAATAGCTACTACCTAGGTAAAATGGTTAACGATAAAGAGCAAAAAGCGTGGGCTGATGCGGTTTACATCAACTTCCCGAATCAAGAGACCACTGGCACTCACGTGAACGTGAGTGGCATGGCAATGGCGAAGCATTCGCCAAACAAAGACAACGCACTGAAGCTAATGGAGTTCCTAACAGGCGACAAAGCGCAGCAAATGTACGCTGAAGTAAACTATGAGTACCCAGTGAAAGAAGGCGTTAAGCGTTCTGAGCTTGTGGCATCTTGGGGTGACTTCAAAGCTGATACAGTATCGCTAGATGACATTGCTGGCTATCACAGCACAGCGATCAAATTGTTAGATGAAGTTAAGTTCGACCTATAATCGATAAAAGGGGGTATAATGCCCTCTTAATTATTTTGGTTTATGACTTCTCGACCTCGCGTCGCCTGATGTATGTTTAGGCAATGAAAGAAAAAAATGTAGTTTGGAAAACCAGTAGTGGAGTGCTAACTCTGCTACTGGTTTTGCCTATTTTAGCGATCTTCTATACCGCACTTGGTGAATCAAGTGATCTTTTTGCACACCTGATGTCTACGGTGATGCCCACCTATATCCTCAATACCATCAAACTGGTGGTTGGCGTTCTGCTGCTCTCTCTTATTTTTGGTGTACCAAGTGCTTGGCTGATGGCTATGTGCCGCTTGCCGACGGAGCGAGTATTGCAATGGGCGCTGGTGCTGCCTTTGGCGATGCCGGGATATATTATTGGTTATATCTTTACTGATTGGTTTGATTTTGCCGGCCCTATTCAAGTGTGGTTGCGTGATGTTTTTGCCTGGCAAGCGGGCGACTATTGGTTCCCGGATATTCGCACGGTTGGTGGCGCCACGGTTGTGCTGTCTTTGGTACTTTATCCATACGTTTATCTGCTGTGTCGTGCGGCATTTATGGAGCAAAACGTCTCTTTGCTGCAATCGGCAAGGCTACTTAAGTGCTCGCCGTTAGAAAGCTTTTGGCGTATCTCATTGCCACTCGCTCGTCCGTCAATTGCAGTGGGCTTATCGCTGGTGGCGATGGAAACCATTGGTGACTTTGGTACGGTAAGCTACTTTGCGGTCAGCACCTTAACCACGGCGGTTTACGACACCTGGCTTGGCTATTCGAACTTGAGTGCGGCAGCCAAAATTTCCGCCATGATGATGGTGGTGATTGTGCTTCTACTAGGCGCTGAGCGCTACAGTCGCCGCAAGCAGAAACTGTTTCAAAGCCAGTACAACAGCCATGAAGATTTTCGTTATGAATTAAGTGGTTGGAAAAAGTGGGCAGCATTAACCTGGTGTTGGGGCTTAGTATCGGCAGCGTTTATCTTCCCGCTTGGCCAACTGGTGATTTATGCCTACAAGTACTTTGAGCAAAGCTGGACAGAAGAGTTCCAGACTTATGCCATCAACAGCTTGCAGGTCTCTATCATTGCCGCCATCATCGGTGTGATCGTCGCTTTGGTGGTTAACTTCTATCGCCGCCTTGATCCAAGTCGTAAGGGTGTTGTTTTCATGCGTGCCTCGTCGCTGGGTTATGCCGTACCAGGAACGGTTTTAGCGATTGGTGTGATGGTGACCGTTCTGTTTATGGATCATTCGGTAAATGATTTTGCCAAAGCAATGGACTGGCAGCGCCCAGGTCTCATCTTCTCTGGCTCGATGTTTGCGCTGATTTTTGCCATGGTGGTGCGTTTTTCAGCGGTAGCGATTGGCAGTATTGAAACCAGTCTCAGCAAGGTTTCCCCTTCGCTTGATATGGCCTCGCGCACCATGGGCTGTAAGAAGAACCAGATGTTGGTTCGCGTGCATTTGCCTCTGATTAAGCGTGGTGTTTTGATTGCTGGTTTGTTGGTGTTTATTGAGTCTATGAAAGAGCTCAATGCTGCACTGCTGCTGCGTCCATTCAATTTTGAAACCTTGGCCACCTACGTATTTAACTTTGCCTCAGATGAGCATTTGGAGCTTGCTGCGATGCCAGCCGTCTTGTTGGTGCTCGTTGGCTTACTGCCGCTCATTATTGTTAACCGTTCATTGGAGCAAAATCACTGATGACCACTGCACTGTCGATTGAAAATTTATCTTGTCAGTATGACGATCAAACGATTCTTGAGAACTTGTCTCTAGAGGTTAATCAAGGTGAAATTGTCTGCTTGCTAGGCGCAAGTGGCTGCGGTAAAACGACTTTGCTGAAGGCCATCGCCGGTCTATTGCCGCTCTCAGCAGGTAAGATGACGCTGGGTGAGCGTGAGATTGATAATGGTGAAACTTGGATGCCACCAGAGCAGCGCAACATTGGCATGATCTTCCAAGACTACGCGCTGTTTCCTCACCTAACAGTAGCGCAGAACGTCGCATTTGGGCTTAAGGGTATTTCGAAGTCAGAGCAAGATGCCATCGTAATGGAAATGCTGTCACTAGTGCATCTAGAACAGTTCATTGACCGTTACCCGCATCAGCTATCGGGTGGTCAGCAGCAGCGTGTAGCGATTGCGCGCAGCTTAGCGTACAAACCCGATCTATTGCTACTTGATGAACCGTTTTCCAACATTGATACCCAAGTACGTCATGAGCTGATACGCGAGATCCGCAAAATCTTCAAAAAACAGGGTGTGACCGCGATTTTCGTGACTCATAGCCGTGAAGAAGCGTTTGCGTTTGCCGACAAAATGGCGGTGATGAACCAAGGCGTAATCGAGCAATATGGCTCGGCGTCGGAGCTCTATTTCTGCCCATCGAGTAAGTTCGTTGCGGACTTCTTAGGTGGTGGTAGCTATCTGCAAGCCAAACATATTAACGACTCAACATTCGAGACGGCTATCGGCCAAGTTGAAGCCCAGTCCTGTGCCTTGATTGAACACGGTGCTGATTGCCAACTCTTGGTGCGTCCACAGCACATTCAATTGACCCAATCAGATAAAAGCACTATTACGGTTATTGAGCAGCAGTTTATGGGTGATCATTGCCGCTATGTGGTGGATATTGAAGGCACCCGCGTACTGGCGACCTCATTACAAGCACTTGATGTTGGCCAAAGTGTCGCGGTGAGTGTTGATGCCCAAGGCATCGTTGCTTTTGCTTAAGCACTAAAAAAGCCCGGAGACAGTCGTTCCGGGCAAAGATGTTCTCCACCTATAGGGAGCTTTTTGCTAATGGGCGGTCAAGAAGGTGAGTCGAGACCGCTTAGGGCAAAAAGAAAAGGAAACAGTGACTACAAAGACAAAAAGTCTTTCATCTGTTGAAGAACATATTCCGCTTGTTCCTTGTCTTCCATTTCACAGAAGATGCGCAGTAGTGGCTCGGTTCCGGAGAAACGAGCAATTATCCAGCCGCCATTTTTAAAGTACACTTTCGCGCCATCAGCGTAGCTGATTTTTTCTACCTCATACTCAAACTCAGGGAGCAGTTTTTCGACGTAGAGTTTGTGGTACAAGCTGTCTTTTTGTGATGGCTTAAAGGTGCAATCGCCTTCGGCGGTATAGGCGTAGCCATACTTGCCGTAGATCTCTGATAGCAACTCGGAAAGCGTCTTCTGAGTGACACTGAGCATTTCGACCAGCAGGCTAGAGGCGAATACGCCATCCTTACCTTTGATGTGACCGCGAATGGTTAAGCCACCTGAGCTCTCACCGCCAATCAGTGAATCGTCGGCTTCCATTTGGCTACTAATGTGCTTAAAGCCTACGGGAACCTCAAAGCTCTTTTCACCGTAGTCGGCAGCAACTTTATCCAATAGGTGAGTGGTGGCGATATTACGAACCACTGAGCCTTTCCAGCCTTTGTACTCAAGAAGGTAGTAGTAGAGCAGTAGCAGAACTTCATTCGGGTGAATGAAATTGCCTTGCTCATCAATGATGCCTAGGCGGTCAGCATCGCCATCGGTACCAATACCGATATCGTAGCCCTCTGCCGCCACTAGATGCTTAAGACGATATAGGGTTGCCGCACTTGGCGAAGGCATTAAGCCGCCAAAGTCAGGGTTTTTTCCATCGTTGATGACGTCAACATCACAGCGGCCATTAATAAGTACCGTTTGCAGTGCGTTTTTCGCTACCCCAAACATCGGATCGATGAGCACTTTAAGGTTGGCTCGTTTGATAGCGTCGATGTCGATGAGGTCGATGATCGAATCAACAAACTCGTTCATTGGGTTGATCACGGTGATAGCGCCGCGCTCCACACACAGCTCGAAATCGCCAGAAATGACTTCTTGGTGAGTCAGGGTAGTGATTTGCGCTTCGATTTTCTCGGTGATGACTTCATCAGCGTCACGACCACCTTCAATAAACACCTTGATGCCGTTGTAATCCGCCGGGTTATGAGACGCGGTGATGCACGCAGAATATGCGCAGCCCATGCTTTTCGCCTTGTACATAACAATCGGGGTCGGTACGAACTTATCGATAAAGCTCACTGGGATACCGTTAGCTGCCAATACTTCTGCAAACCAACGTCCCGCTTTGTCGGATAAAAAACGGCGGTCATAGCCAATCACGAACCCGCGCTCGGCAACGTTTTCGGCTTTAATGATGTTAGCTAGCGCTTGAGCAACGAGCTTCACGTTGTCCTTAGTGAACTCTTCGCCAATAAAGGCGCGCCAGCCGCCTGTTCCAAATTTGATCATCTCTCTCTCCTAAGAGGTTATCTGCTCATGCAGTGTGACCAATGATGAGCTCACACGGGAGCTCATCATTGCAGGGGCGAATTAGCCCAGCACTACATGAACTTGGTTCACGCTGCCTTCCGCTTGCGGTGGAATAACTCCCTCAATCGCTTCGCCGTTTAGGGTGATAGATTTCACGCCTTTGCTGACGTTGCTTGGGTTGTCGACTTTGATTTGATACGTCGCACCGCGCCATTGGCGAGTCACTTCAAATCCAGGCCACTCCGTTGGAATACATGGATCAACCACTAAGCCATCAAAGCTCAGTCTGACACCGAGGATGTAGTTGGTCGCGGCGAAGTAAGCCCAGCCAGAGGTGCCCGTTAGCCAAGGGTGGTTAGCACGGCCATGGTCTTGGTGGTCACGACCCATGATGAACTGCACGTAAGAGTACGGCTCTGTGATCCGCGTTTCGATCATGTCGTTTTGGTTATACGGGTTGAGCGCGTCATAGTACTTCATCGCTTGATCGCCGCGTCCCAATTTTGCTTCAGCGACCCACGCCCATGGGTTTGGATGCGAGAAGATCGCACCGTTTTCTTTTACGCCTTGGTAAACGCGAGTAACGAAGCCGATATCATCGTTTGGTGTTGCGAAAGATGGCGCATTAAGGTGTAGACCGAAGTCTGAGTAAAGGTACTCATCGACCGCGTCCATGGCTTTCTTACCGCGCTCTTCGCTCACCGCGCCAGATACCACTGCCCAGGTGTTGGATTCAAGGTGAACCTTACCTTCGGTCTGGGTACTGGTGCCGACTTTGTCGCCGTTTTTGGTGATACCGCGGATATACCAGCCGCCGTCTTCATCCCAAAGGTGCGTTTCACAGGCGTCTTGAACTTTTTGCGCCATTTGTTGGTAGTAGGCGACATCATCAAGCTCACCACGGTTACGTGCGAGGTCAACAAAATCTTGCAGTGCCCAGTAATGCAGGAACGCTACCATTGAGGATTCACCACCACCTAGATTCAGACAGTCATTCCAGTCTGCGCGCAGACCTTTGGCGATGCCTGTTGCACCTACGTGCTCATCGGTAAAGTTAAGAGCCGCTTTCATGTGCTCGTAAACGGTCGCATTGCCGCCGTCAGCGTAAGGGATCACCTCGTCAAAGAAATCTGTTTCGCCTGTTTCCATCACGTAGCGACAAATCGTTGGTACTAACCATAAATGATCGTCTGAACAGGTATCGGCAATGCCGTGGATCTTGTCTTCATCACTTGGTGTTGGAACAACGGTTGGCGATTTTGATGGTTCTACATCGGCTTTGTCTGGATCGAACCAGTCTGGATCGAATAGGTGCAAACCGTAGCCCGCTTTCACCTGACCACGTAGAAGATCGACAATGCGTTTGCGCGTCATTTCTGGTGCTGAGTGAGGTACCGCCATGGCATCTTGCGCAGTATCGCGATAACCCAAACCAGTACGGCCGCCAACCTCAATGAAAGACGCAAAGCGCGACCAAACCACACAGGTTTCTGCTTGGTACAGCGTCCATGTGTTTAGCATGGTGTCCAGACCTTCGTTAGGCGACGTCACTTGGAATTTAGCACAGCGCTCATCCCAGTGTGCTTTAATCGCATCGAAGGCGGCATCGACTTCAGACAAGTCTTGGTACTTGGCGCGCAGACGCTCGCCGTTGCCTTTACCAATACCCAGTACGTATGCAAAACGTACTTCTTCACCTGGTGCGATAGTAAATTGCTTGTGCAAAGAACCACAGTGGTTGTAACAGGTTTGGGTATGATTCGAGCATTGACCTTTTTCAACGGCAATCGGGTTTGATTCATCGCGGTACAGGCCAAGGAAGCTATCACGCTGACCATCGTAGCTGTCTGGAGTGAACGTAGACGCTAGGTAGTAGTAGCCTTCAAAGTCATTGGTGTTGTAGAACAGGTCGTATTCAATTACGCCATCTTGATAGCTGGTGCCCGCAGAATAGAGTGACATCTGATGGTTTTGGTTGTCTGAGGCAATGTGGCTAAATGAGAACTCAACAAATGAGAACGCGCTGATGGTACGCGGTTTGTCGCCCGTGTTGCGGATAACCACATCCCATACTTCCGCATCTTCACCTTTTGGCACGAAAAGCGTTTTGGTGGCTTCGATGTCAGAGTATTGGCATTTGAATTTAGAATAAGACAGGCCGTGGCGTACTTCGTAATTGGCTTCATCTAGGCTTTTTGCTACAGGCTGCCAAGAGATTGACCAGTAGTCACCCGTCTCGTCATCGCGCAGGTACACATAGTGCCCAGGACGGTCAAACGTCGCGTTAGGACGGAATTTCGTCACGCGATTGTATTCTGGGGAATTGTAGAACGAGTAACCGCCCGCATTATGCGAGATGACGGTACAGAATTTTTCTGTCCCTAGGTAGTTAGTCCAAGGAGCAGGGGCATCGGGACGAGTGATAACATATTCTCGGTTCTCGTTATCGAAGTAGCCGTATTGCATGATGATATCCTTATTGGGGAAATTAAAACTGGTTGTTTTGTTATTGGTGTCGCGTTTCTTCACGCGCACCTTGTATTCCTTGCCCTTTTGGCCAAGGGTGTTTGTATTTCACGCGTTGCCTGTCAAGTAAACTGAGGTGGCGCTTAAGCCGCGACAGGTAGGCGCGATAATCTTTGCTGTTAGTACTCCATGCTGTTTCCGCTAGTGCTGTGAGGCGTGGGAACATCATGTAATCAAGGGTGTCTGGTGAAGTGATTCTCTCCGTCCAAATTGCCGCTTGGATACCCAAAATCCGCTTTTTTACGGGGTCATCTGGGTGCAGTTGAGCCAGCGGCTCGTAGTAATAGGCTTTTTCTAACGTGATGGTATTCGCGCTGTGCACACCGGGTTCGTTTGCGCTATCTTCTTGTGCCATATCGAGGTAGGTACTTTGGCCTGGTTGTAGAATGATGTCGTAGCCGAGCTTGGCAGAGTTAATCGCCGCTTCTTCGCTCAGCCAGGAGTACACTATGGTGTCTTTACTGACCTTGTTGACTAGGTTGCCTTCTTCCCAGCCCAACATGCGCTTACCAAGTGACTTAAGCTTATCTTCGACATGACGCAGTAAGTGACCTTGTAGATCTTTTGGATTGCGATATCCGTGCTTTGCCATCAGTGCTTGGCAACTTGGACTGTCATTCCAAACTCCAACCGGGACTTGGTCTGCGCCGATATGGATATATGGAGAAGGGAACAAAGCAGCCACTTCTTCAAGCACGGCATCAAGAAACTGATAAGTACCGAGTAAGCTAGGAGACAGCACATTGTCGCAGTAGTTTTGTGCACTTCGGTAGCTGGAGCTATCCTCTTTGTCAACGAGCAAATGTGGTAGCGATTTAATCGCTGCACGGCTGTGACCCGGCACGTCTATTTCTGGTATTACTTGAATGTTGCGAGCCGCAGCGTACTCAACAACCTCAGCTACTTCTTGTTGTGTGTAATAACCGCCATAGTCGAGCTGTATACTGTGTAATTGAGGCTCTAAGACACGCTTAGCGCCGCGCCACGCCCCCACTTCTGTCAATTCAGGAAAGGCATGAATCTCAAGGCGCCAAGCTTCATCGTCGGTAAGGTGCCAATGGAAGGTGTTGATCTTGTAGTGAGCAAGAAGATTCAAAACACGTTTGATTTCACTGACGGGTTGAAAGCTGCGTGCACTGTCAAGCATGACGCCGCGATAGCGAAAACGTGGGGCATCTTGGATCTGAACGTAGGGGACATACAAGGTTTGACGGTCTTTATCAAAGTCCATCAATTGCATTAGTGTTGCGCAGCCATACACAAAACCGGCGTTGCCATTGGATTCAATTTCAATTCCATTGTGATCAACACGCAGTTTATAGGCTTCATTATCCAGCACCGGTGAATGTCGAAAACGAATATCTTGCTGACCGATGGATTTAGTTGCGATTGCGAACAAGCGATTGATTTCATCTTTTAGCCAATTAGCGACCGTTTGCATCGCTTGATCTTCAACGCAGATCTGACTGTAACGGGTCAGTTCATAGACGCTGTCGCCAAATTCAATGGATTGTGGCATAGGGAGAAGGCCGTGGCGGCCTTCAAAGACATCCGCAACTGGGTTGGAATTATCTTCCCCTGCTCTAAGCACGATCGGGGACGTGGTCACTGGACACTGGATTAAGCTGTCTGAATTGAGGTAGGCCCCTCTAATGCCATCATTGAGTGATTTTAAAGGGGCCGTAGCAATGCAAAACTCTACATATATATGGTTGTTGGCGTATAGCGGTGTCCCTTCAATGTTGAGGGTACAAAAAGTGCCGACTTGCGTGAGGTTTCCTTGAGATAAGCTACTAGGCGTAATAAAACGCTCGAAAATAAAATGCAGCTGCCAATTGGCATGGCTTTTCTCAGATAAGTTATGCAAGGTTAAGCCAAAGCGGCAGCCTTTTGGCAAGCGCTCTACAATGGCTAAATCGACACGAAAATCCATATCCGGCCCTTACTAGTACAGGTTGTGTTTCTCAATGCCTGCCATCATCAAAGCACCGTCCATCGCATCTCCTTGTGGAGCCACGATCCAGCGCTGTGCAGCAGGCGATAACCAATCGAAGATGCGTTCAGCGATGCTGCCCATCAGGCAGATCTTGTCAGCACCGCGCTGGTTTAGCGCGCAAAGGAACATTTCAATGTCGTCTGCGGTCTGTTGTAGCAGCGATTTGGCTAAGCTGTCGTTGAGGTAGGCGTATTCAAAAATTGCCGGTGAAAACTGCCCGTAATCGCGCGGTAAAGCGCTTTTAGACCACTTAACAATCGCATCAATATCGTGGTTGAAATGAGTCATAACAATCTCAGCGAGAGGGGATGCAGGCTTAATGCCGTCTTGAATTAACAACACTTGCTGAATCAGTCTTAGCCCCATCACTGCGCCGCCGCCTTGGTCGGAGACTGGGAATTCTCGGCCGCCAACGACATGCTGCTTATCACCCTGAATGCAAAGACCAACAGAGCCAGTGCCAGCGATCATAATTGCGCCATCTTCACCTTGATGGGCACCTAAACAAGCGCCATAGCCATCAGTGTTGAGCGTCACACTGGCAAACGGATGTGCGGTATTCATAAAGGCGTGATAACTGGTTTTGTGTTCGGTACCGGCAAGCGCAAGGCCAACGTCCATTTGTGAGAACGATGAGCTGTCTAAGCCGCCTTGCGTTGCTGCTTGCTCGATGGAGTCGATGATAGATTGCATGGCCAATTCTGCGCCTAGCATGATGTTGGCACTGCCGCTTTTGGCTTCGCCAATGATATTGTTATTATCATCAATAATTCGAGCGCGGCAGGAGGTTCCCCCACCGTCGATACCTACTTTATACCTAGCCATGATGATTCCCTTTATTTTTTATAGTGTTGTTGCCACAGCGCTAGAGCTAGCAGAAGCCAGCCTGCATGAGGGATCCATTGCTCTCCCCAGCGCCAGTTCTGTAGCATGTCGTCTTTCTGTTTTTCTGGTTTGAAGGCGATATCGGATTCATCTTCAAACCCAGATGTGATGCCATTACACACACCGCCTAAGGCGTTAAAAAAACCGATTTCAGGTAGGTAGTCTGGATTGTTGTGACCATGCCCATCGAGCATGCACATGTCGTATGGGTTAGCGCCGAGGATCCAGTTAATACAGCCATTGGCGTAGTGTTCGAGCTGAGCTTTGAGCTCATCATTAACAAGATGGGGCTGAGCTAATAGCGCCATGGATGCAAGAGAAGCGATGCGTGCATTTTCCCCTTGCCACCAGTAACCAGATTCGTTGTTGTGCGGGACAAAAAATGCATTGTGTTTCTCGCCATCGACGGCTTTTACATATTGCCTTGGATAACCAAATGGGTTGTAGGTCTCATGAGTGATCGACACTTCAAATTGACAGGCTTGGGTCAACAGTGATTGAACTTGCAATGCGCGCTGGCGATCTGGCTCGATAGCGAGATATTCGGTCAGTGCGATAACCGGTAGTCCCGCCTCTGCCGCGTGGAAATAAGGACGACTGCCATCCGAGTTCGCTGACCAGTAGAAGCTTTGCTGCTGGTCACTTTGAGCGCGTTGACTGAGTGCCTTTACCCAGTCGCGAACGTCACTCAAGTATTGCTGCTCGCCGCTGGCTTGGAATAGGGCAATACTGGCCATGAGTGCGCAGTATTCGTCGATAATGTTAGCTGTTTGGTCGTTCAAATAACGGCTGTTGTGCTCTTTTAGGTGCCAGTAGCCTTTTTTCGCTGCTTCCAAGTAGTCTTGAGATTGCTCGCGAGATAGGCTCGCAACCTGACTGGTTTTTGCGAGCGCTGCGATGCTCATACCACCGCCTTGACGAAAACCGGCTTCGTAGTCATTTTTCTTATGACCAAGCTGGGTTTCGTAGGCACAGATTTCTCGCTGCGCGGTATCTTTACTCCACTTATCAAATACCGTCATGTAGAAGAAGCCACTAGGGTGCTGCATGCGTTTAAGAAACTCTGCGCCATACAATGCTTCTTCAAGCAATCGTGAGGTGACGAAATTAGGTTCTGCTTCTTTACCTACCAAGTCGTGGGCTTTGAGCATGTTCCAAACTACCATAGGAATTTGCTGGGGGTTTAGGTAGTTGGCATAGGACAGGTGACTTAAGTACTTACTCACATCACCAGAAGCGTCATACCAGCCGCCGTGCACATCAACGAGTTGTGAGCTCCCCACAATGGGAGCGCTCTTGTCTGCGATATCAAATTCACCGCCACAGCGCTGCGATTTGAAGTAGTGAATAATGTCGGAGAAACTGCGGTTGTGAAGCGAGGTGTCACCTACTTCAAACGTTTGTGATTTGATGTTTTGGTAACGCAAATAGTAACGGCCTTGTTCCGTCCACTGACTAAAGTCGATAGTGAAGAAAACACCCATGTGCCAGTTATCCACTTTGGAACCACCGATAGGATTAAGCTCAAGCACAATCTCGTCACTTTGCGCATCGACTAAAAATGCGCTTGCAACTTCATGTTGAGCGAGTGATGCCATCAAAATGGCACGCTTCTCGCTATTCGCGTGGTAGCCAATGTGGTTGGTCAGCAACTGCATGTTTTCTTCCATTACTTCTCTCTCGGTATGGATGGGCTCCCAAAGCGAGAGCCAAAAAGTTTAGTTTTCGTATAAATAACAACGGACAAAGTGGTTGTCAGACAGCTTAGTGACGCCGGGTAATGCTTCGCGGCATTTGCTTGTTGCATGAGTGCAGCGACCTGCGAATGGGCAACCGACTGATTCTGGTGTCCAAAGCGGTATTTCCCCTTTGTTGCCAGCCAGTTTTTCATGAATAGACTTCGCTGGATCTGGCACGGCAGAAACCAAAAGCTGGGTATACGGGTGTTGTGGGTTAGCGATGACCTCATCGGTATCGCCCCATTCCACCATATGGCCGACGTACATTACTGAAATGTCTTCAGCAATGTAGCGTGCGGTTGCAATGTCGTGGGTGATGTAGAGCAGCGACATTTGCTTCTCAAACTTCATCTCTTCCATCAGGTTGAGAACACCGGCACGAATCGATACATCGAGCATCGATGTTGGCTCATCCGCAAGCACGACCTCTGCACCTACAGCGATGTTGCGGGCTAGATTAACGCGCTGTCTCTGTCCACCAGAAAGTTGGTGTGGGTATTTCGCTGCTGTCTCTTTTGGCGGGATCAAGCCCACTTGTTCTAGAAGGCTGTATACACGCTCTTCGAGCTCCTTTTTATTGCCTTTGCTGACTTTGTTGTGGATCAGCAGTGGACGCGCGATATGGTGGAAGATCGTATGGGTTGGGTTTAACGAGCCAAACGGGTCTTGCCAAACCATTTGCACGCCTTCGCGGTATTGCATTAGATCGCGGTTTGACTTGATCTCTTGAATGTCACGGCCGCGGTACTTGATTTCGCCACCGCTTGGGGCATACATCTTAGCGATCATCTTAGCGGTCGTCGATTTACCTGAACCCGACTCGCCAACCACGGCGAGGCCGCGGCTCTTGTACATTTTGAACGAGACATCGTTAATGGCTCGCATCATAGGTTGAGATAGGGCATTACTGTTGATAGGGAAGTCCTTAACAACATTGTTGCCTTCTATCAGTAGTTCACCAAAGTTGCTCATAATGGTTCTCCAGAAATCCTTGTTAGTACTTACTTATTTCGCTGGTGGTCGTTATGACAACTCTTGCGCGACGGCAATGGGTTCACCGTACAAGTGGCAGTTAGAAAAACGGTTGTGCTCGATTTGACGCAGCTTAGTAGGTACTCGCGTACATGCTTCGTGAACACGTTCGCAGCGCGCTTGGAATCGACACCCTTGTGGTATTTCCAAAAGGTTTAATGGGTTACCAGGAATACCTGTTAGCTTGGTTTTTGGCCCCGTTAGAGGCGGGAATGAGCTGCCCAGACCTTTGGTATAAGGGTGGTATGGTGATTCTAGGATCTGTTTTGAAGGTGCAACTTCAATCAGCTCACCGGAATACATGATGCCGATGCGATCGGAGAACTCGACCATCAAAGAGATATCGTGAGTGATGAACAGGATTGAGAAACCAAATTCTTCTTTCAGGGCGTAGATCTTCTGTAAGATCTCTCGCTGTACGACCACATCGAGTGCCGTAGTTGGCTCATCCATGATGATCATTTTTGGATTCAGCGCTAGAGCAATCGCGATAACCAATCTCTGACGCATACCGCCAGAGAATTGGTGTGGGTAGTCGTTTAAACGGCTTGGGTGAATATCGACGATCTCTAACAATCCTTGCGCGCGTTTTACCGCTTGCTGACGCGTTAAGTTAGTGTGACGCATAATCACATCGCAGAATTGCTCTTCCATAGTGAGTACTGGGTTTAGTGCGTTCATCGCACTTTGGAACACCATCGACATCTCACTCCAACGGAACGACTGCATGCGTTCGTCACTGTATTGAAGAATGTCTTCACCGTTAAACAGTACTTGACCACCGCTGATGTATGCAGGCGGCTTATGCAGGCGCATCAATGAGAAAGCAACGGTGGATTTACCACAGCCCGACTCACCAGCTAGGCCAAATACTTCGCCCTTGCCGATATCAAAGCTGACGTTGTTACAAGCGCGGACATCGCCGGCATCAGTAATGTAGTCAACACAAAGGTTACGGATTGAAATTAGTGGGTCTGACATGATTAACGATCTCCGCTCCATAGTGCATTTTGTGGCGCGACTTCAACCTCGCGTTCTTTTTTGTCTTGTGCTTGGATTTTCTTCCAGCGCTTCATGCCTTTGTGTGAACGAAGCTGAGGGTTAGCAATTTCGTCGACAGCAAAGTTAAGCAATGCTAGACCGGTTACCAAGAAGGTCAGTGCCAAACACGGTGCGATAACTTCCCACCAAGCGCCAATAAGCATTGCTGATGAGGTTTGCACGTTGTAGAGCATGATGCCCCAGCTGATGGTATTTGGATCGCCCATACCTAGGAATGAGATAGTCGCTTCCATCAAGATGGCATACATCACCGAACCGATGAAGCTTGCACCAACGATAGAGATAAGGTTTGGTAGTAGCTCAACAAAGATGATGCGAAGACGTGACTCACCCAGTACTTCAGCTGCTTTTACAAACTCTTTTTCACGTAGTGAGAGGGTTTGTGCACGAATAACCCTCGCGCCCCAGGCCCATGACATACAGCCAATCACCAGAGCAATGGTCAGTGGCCCTGCTTCACCAATGAAGGCTGCAACAACGAAGAGGAGTGGGAATGGTGGGATAACCAGCATGATGTTCATCGCTGCGGTAAGCACTTCATCCACACGGCCGCCAAAGTAGCCAGCGGAGATGCCGATTACGGTTGCTAGAAAACACACTGTAAGACCTGCACCAAAGCCCACCATAAGTGAAACGCGTGCACCGTAAGCAACCTGTGACCAAACATCACGACCCATACGGGTTGTGCCTAGTGTGTGATCGGCTTTTTTGGACATCAGCAGAGTACGGCGATCATCGGCGAGATTGGTCGCCACCCAGCCGTCTGGACTCGACTGAGCCATTTTTACGATGACACTAGGGTACTCATGAGAGTTACCGGTGCGTTTATCTGGAGCGTGTTTGGTAATCAGTGGTGCTGCAACGGCTACAAAGACGAACAAACCAATGATTGAGAGTCCAAGTCTGGCCGTTCCATTGCGCCATACAAGCTGTAAGAAACCTTTCATGGTTATTTGCCTCCCTTACGTAGACGAGGATCAAGCACGACATAAAGCATGTCTGCCGCTAAGTTAAAGAAGAGCATAAACAGAGTCATAATAAGTAGCTGCCCTTGAAGTACTTGGTAATCACGTGCGTGAATCGCGTTGAGTAGTACAGAACCAAGACCTGGGTAGTTAAAGATGATTTCGATAATTAACTGACCACCAATCGCCACACCAAGAGACATAGAAAGCGCCGTTACACTTGGCAGTAGTGCGTTACGAGCGGCGTAGTTAAAGACCACGCGGTTTTCGCTCAGACCTTTGCCCTTCGCCATGGTGATGTAGTCTTCATTGAGCAGGTTAATCATGTTGTTACGCATGTTTACTAGGAAACCGCCGATTTGAATCACAGTTGCACAGATAAGCGGTAGTACAGCGTGATACAGCACATCTTTGATGAATTCCCAACTTGTCCAGTCAGGGATCTGGCCGGCGGTGTAGGCGTAGCCTGTAGGGAACCACTTAAGGCCAATCGCGAAGATGAACATGGCCATCATAGCGATAACCACTTGCGGCATTGCTTGAATAATCAACATGCCTGGAGTGATGAACGTATCGAACTTAGAGCCACGTTTCCAAGCGGCGAAGATGCCAAGTACCGAACCAATAGAGAAAGAGAGAATTACCGCGGTACCCGCCAAGAATAGTGACCAGCCAAATGCGCTGCCTAGCAGGCTGTTTACGGATAGCGGGAAGTACTTAATAGAAGTACCGAGTTCCCAGCTCAGAATGTTCTTCATGTAGTGAAGGTACTGAATGAAGTAGTTACCATCGACAAAGCCAAGCAGCTCTTTCATTGCTGCAATACGCTCTGGGGTAACCTGTACTGTTGCGTTAGCGAACATCATCGTGACCGGGTCGCCCGGCATTGCACGAGGAATAATAAAGTTGATGGTGGCTGCAACGAGAAGTGCCACCAAATAAAAGGACAAACGTCTTAAAAAATAACCCATAACTCACACCTTAATTACCCAGCTTTTTCCTTTTTGCTGGTAGCCTCATCTCAAAATTTGAAACGAGTAACCCCCTGACGACGAGCGCCACGTATCTATAAATCACGTTTGGGGGAGGAAAGCGGTACGGACGTACCGCTTTTAGTTTGTGTTTACTTACTTAACTGGTTTTAGGTCCAGTACGTGAAGTAGACGCTCTGGGATACCAGCCCAGATGTTTGGACGACCCTTAGGATTTTGCTCGTTCCACCAGCCCGCAAAGCGAGTTGTGTTGTATTGGTACATGTAAGCACCAGACATCACAGGGATGGTTACTTGATCTTGAGCGATAATCTTCTGGATGCCATGAGCGATTTCTAGCTGCTCACCTTTATCCGCTGTTTTGTAGAAGCTGTTTAGAAGCTTGTCTAGCTCTGCATTTTGGTAGAAGTGCATTGCGAAGCGCGGCATACCGTCACCTGACTGAAGCGCAGAGTTGTAACCTGTGTTCCAGTATTTGTGTGGATCCGAACCGTGGAAGTAGTTGGTGTACGCTACGTCGTAGTTGGCTTCTAGCATTGCTTGGTTGTACACAGAGAAGTCTGGTGTACGTGCTTTCGCTTTGATGCCTGCTTCAGCGAGTTGCTCTACTGCAAGTTGAACTGTGTTGTTAAAGTCAGTCCAGCCGTTTGGCGATTGAACTAGAAGCTCGAATGACTTACCAGATGGAGTATCAACAAAGCCGTCGCCGTCTACGTCTTTAAAGCCCGCTTTAGCAAGCAGTTTCTTAGCGCCTTCAACGTCGTACGTGTTAAAGCCTTTGTACTTGTTGTGCGTTGCTTCGTCAGACCAAGTCGCAAATGCATAACCTAGACCTGATGCGAAGTCATTCACAGTGCCGCCGCCGTAGAATGCGATGTCGATGATAGTTTGACGGTCAAGTGCCATTGAGAATGCGCGACGGAAATCAACGTTGCTTAGTGCTTCCGCTTTCACTGGATCTTTGTGCTTGAAGTTCACTAGGAACGCTTGAGTGCCTGATGGTGGGTACCAGTACTGGTGGTTAGGTGATGCAGCAGCGTAAGTACGGTCAATGTCTGGAATGAATGACGATGTCCAGTCCATTTCAGAGTTAACCACTTTACCTAGGAACTGGTCGTTGTTCGCGATTTGTGGAACGCGCAGACAGTCGACTTCTAGATTATCGTTATCCCAGTAGTTCGGGTTACGACATTGAACGTATAGCTGAGGAGTGAACGTGTCGATCACTGTGAATGGGCCAGAGCCAACAGGGTTTTCGTTTAGGAATGTTGTTGGTTCTTTTACGTCCTTCCAAACGTGCTCAGGCACGATTGGCACCTTAACGATTTCATATGGAACGTTAGAGTTTGCTTCTGTTGCGTAGAACTTCACCTGGTAATCGTTAAGCTTCTCAACTTTAGATACCCAAGAGTTGATACCACTTTGGTCAAGTGCTGAGTTCTCTTGAACTAAGTTGAATGAGAAAATGACGTCGTCTGCATCAAACGTTTCGCCATCAGACCACTTAACACCTTTACGGATATCAAAGGTTACTGACATTAAGTCATCAGCGATAGTGAAGTTTTCTGCCAAGCGGAATACAGGCTCATTGCCGTGCATTTCGTTAAAGACAACAAGCGGCTCGTATAGGAAGTCGGTTGTTGTGTGCAAGTAGGTTGTACCCAAGAATGGGTTGAAGTTGCGTACAAAGGTATTGAACTCTTTAGGGTGGATAGTGAGTTCGCTGCGTTCTGCGGCTGTCGCTACAGAGCTAAAACCTGTAACTGCGGTGGCAATAATTGCTGTCGCTAGTGCTGTTTTTTTAATATGCGCAAGCATAGCTATTCCTTACTATTTGCTTTTGTTTCACAGAGAGACCAAGTGCTTCCCTCTCACATGTTTGCTAAAGCCTACCTCTTTGATTGTTCCTAAAGAGTGGCCTGTAGGCCTTAGGCGTTACTAAGAAAACACCTTAAAGCACAATTTATCAATTACGCTCTCCGTTAAAAACGTCAAAGTAACTATTGTCATTGTCAAAAACGTTAAAATTGGGCTTTTTTGACGGCTTTTTGAGCAGGTTAGGATGGTGATTTGCATCACTTACTTGTCTCTATTTAGTACGGCTTGTTAGTGGTTACTATCCTATTGGGGTCTTTGAGGTAAGGTTTGTGAGTGGTGGTGTGCAAATGGTGATAAGGATCACTGGTGAAATTGGCTCGTTAATTTACTCCGGAAATTAGGGTAGTCGATTTGTTGTGATGATTATCGCAAACTGGTGAAGTTCCGCCTCTAACAGGAGGAGATTAGCAAAAATTGATGATGTAGCAGGTGTCATTATTGGCCGGTTGAATGCTTATTTTTCGCCGCTAATTTTATCCGGTATTGCAGTGTTATACCGGGCGAATGAATGTGCTCGGCTTGGTTTTGTTGCCTAGGCACAGTGGGGAGCAAAAAAAGCCTGAGCTACATAATGTACTCAGGCTTTTGGGTGATTCGTAGAACAACTACTTAGTATGAAAAATCTGTTCAGTCTCAAGTGAGGTGAAGGCGCGAATTTGACGCCATACGTAATAGAAAATACCAAACATCATTAGCATGCTCGGAATCGCGATAGCCGGGTAGCTGTATAAGGTTAACTTGCCTAATTCTTCATTAAACGCAGCAGTACCCGCTGGACTTGTCACTATCCAGGTGGCCAGAAAGTAGTTCATCGCCGATGAAAATGCGAAGGTACTGGCGAATAGGTAGTTAGATGACATTAGACAGCGCTCAAACGCCTGCGTCTTACCGTTTTGCTCTAGACGCTCATTAATCAATGAGAGATTGAGTACAGCATCGTTGAGGAGCACTTTCTGCATCATTGGATAGCGAGTGAATGTAGAAGCCAGTACAGCTAGACCGATCAGGCCTGGAATTAGTGCTTCTTTTAGTGCTAACCAGCGAGTATCTAACTCCAAAAGAGCAATACCACCGGTTAAAAGTACGCTGATAAAGCCTAGAGCCGCAATAAAGTTAAACTTCTTATTACGGATCAGATCCATTCCGCCGTAGAGCACAGGAAATAGTAGAGCGACAACCAGCGCCATTGCAGTACCTAGATGCTCATCACCACTAAACTTCATCAGAATAAAAGAGGGGATAAATACGTTGAATAGGATTTCAAATAAGGGATTCGACTTCTTCGCCGTTGTGGTACTCATAATAGTGTGCTGACTCTAAGTTGTTACTGTTTTGATCTATACAGGGCAGTGTTCATTGCTTGATAACAGAAGTAAAGCATTAAACGCTTAAGATGTGTAACGACGTATAAAATGAGACATGGTTAATGCCTTAATAACACGTGTTATTACGTTGGAGACGTAAAAAAGGCGCATAGATTTCTCCATGCGCCTTTCTGAAATTTGGTGGCCCCTCGCAGACTTGAACTGCGGACCAATCGATTATGAGTCGACTGCTCTAACCACTGAGCTAAGGGGCCAATAGGTGGATGATTATAGGGGAAGGCTGCGCGGGTGTCTAGATGCAGTGTAGGCTAATTGCGCTTGCTTTTTAGTCACTTAAACCCAGTAGATACAAAAAAGGTGAGCTAGTGCTCACCTTTTTGCTAAAGCTTGATGCGATTACTCGTCTAGGAAGCTGCGCAGGGTTTCTGAGCGGCTTGGGTGACGCAGCTTACGCAGTGCTTTCGCTTCGATCTGACGGATACGCTCACGGGTAACGTCGAACTGCTTACCTACCTCTTCTAGAGTGTGGTCAGTGTTCATGTCGATACCAAAGCGCATGCGCAGTACTTTCGCTTCACGAGGTGTTAGACCTGCTAGGACGTCTTTTGTTGCCACACGCAGACTTGTCATTGTTGCAGAGTCTACAGGCAGTTCTAGAGTCGTATCCTCGATAAAGTCACCTAGATGCGAATCTTCGTCGTCACCAATTGGTGTCTCCATAGAGATTGGCTCTTTCGCGATTTTCAGTACTTTACGGATCTTATCTTCAGGCATTTGCATGCGCTCTGCCAACTCTTCAGGAAGTGGCTCACGGCCCATTTCTTGAAGCATTTGACGAGAGATACGGTTTAGCTTGTTGATAGTCTCAATCATGTGCACTGGGATACGGATGGTACGAGCTTGGTCAGCAATTGAACGCGTGATAGCCTGACGGATCCACCATGTTGCGTAAGTTGAGAACTTGTAACCACGACGGTATTCAAACTTATCTACCGCTTTCATCAGACCGATGTTACCTTCTTGAATCAAATCCAAGAATTGTAGACCACGGTTGGTGTATTTCTTCGCGATAGAGATTACTAGACGTAAGTTCGCTTCAACCATCTCTTTCTTCGCACGGCGAGCTTTCGCTTCACCGATAGACATGCGACGGCTGATGTCTTTGATGTTTTGTACCGAAAGCGAGGTTTCTTCTTCGATGATGTTCAGCTTCTGGATAGAGCGGCGAATGTCATCTTCGTAGCGCTTGATCTTGTCTGCGTATGGCTTGTCTGATGCCAACACTTCGTCAAGCCATGCTTCGCTTGATTCGTTGCCAGTAAATAGGGCAATGAATGATTTCTTCGGCATTTTGCCGTACTCAACCGCTTGACGCATGATCAAACGCTCTTGAGTACGCACACGGTCCATAGACGTGCGCAACTCGTTCACTAGGTGATCGAACTGTTTTGGCGTTAGGCGGAATTCACGGAATACTTCTTGAACAAGTTCGTGCGACTTAGCCACTTGTGGGCTGTCGTAACCAAACTCGTTAACAGCTAGCTGTAGATCTTGATAAGTATTGCGAAGTGCAGTGAACTTTTCTAGAGCAAGCTCAGGATCGATGCCTGTATCTTCCTCTTCCTCGTCCTCTGAATCTTCGTCACTGTCTGCATCTTCTTCGTCTTCATCTTCAAGATCAGATTCAGACAGTTCAGAACCGATGTGCGTAGCAATAGGTGCCGCTGTTTCGTCTTCGTTTGGATCAACAAAGCCGTTGATAACGTCCGTTAGGCGAAGTTCTTCCGCTTGTACTTTGTCAAACTGTTCAAGAATATAAGGGATAGTACCTGGGTACTCGGCCACTGAGCTTTGAACTTGGTTGATACCATCTTCAATGCGTTTTGCGATGTCAATCTCGCCTTCGCGAGTCAATAGCTCAACGGTACCCATTTCACGCATGTACATGCGAACTGGGTCAGTAGTACGACCGATTTCACTTTCAACGCTCGAAAGTGCAGCTGCAGCGGCTTCGGCTGCATCTTCATCAGTGATGTTGTTGTCATCATTCAGCGCAAGGTCATCAGCATCAGGAGCAGTTTCTACTACCTTAATACCCATGTCATTAATCATCTGAATAATATCTTCTACCTGTTCGGAATCAACGATTTCCTCAGGTAGGTGGTCATTTACTTCTGCGTAGGTCAGATAGCCTTGTTCCTTGCCCTTAATGACAAGTAGCTTTAGCTGTGACTGCGGATTTTGGTCCATAGACGATATCCAACTTAAGATCTGGTGAAGGAATTTTAGTATGCGAAATGCAAACCACTAATATTAACAAATTTATTCGTTGCTGACTAACTGAATTGGGTTACGCTTTTAAGTCTAGCATCAAGGCTAGTAGCTCCCGTTTTTCTTCGACTGATAAGCCGACACTTCTTTCTTTGGCCTGCAGGTTTTCAATTTGCTTTTCAATGCATTGAGACAATATCTTGTCCAATGAATCGATAAATACGTCTTCTTGGTTGTCATCGTCAAGTGGAATTACCCAACTTGCGAGACGAGACAGAAGTGCCTCATTACTACTTCCACGCCATTGTTCTAACAGCTGGCCTGTAGTCATATGGGGATGTGCTTGACATTTATCAACCACTTCCACAAATAAATTGAGCCCAGGCAGTGACAAGTCTCTCACTGTGGACAGATCTGGTACCATTTCAGCATAGCTCGGATTTTGCAAAAGTAGAGCGATGACTTCACGCATTGGTGTGCGTTTGATTTCTTTATGAGGCTGAGCTCGCGTTTCTTGCTGACCTTGCTTGTCAATCAACTGCTGAAGCTGCCTCTCATCGACCAAGCCCAACTTACGTCCAAGCAGTTCCCTCAAGTATAGTCGCAATGTGCCACCAGGCACTTTGTCGATAAGTGGCACCGCTAGCGTGCTGAGCTTTGCCATACCTTCTTTGGTTCGTGTATCGACCTGCTGCATCAGCGAGGAGAACATAAACTCTGACAGAGGCATCGCGTTTTGCACTTCTGTTTCAAACGTGTCTTTGCCATTTTGTCGAATGAATGAGTCAGGATCCTCGCCATCCGGCAGGAACATGAACTTTAATTGCCTACCATCATTGAGGTAGGGCAATGCATTCTCCATTGCGCGCCAAGCAGCATCACGACCTGCTCGGTCACCATCGTAACAACACACGACGGTACTGGTTTGGCGAAACAGAACCTGAAGGTGATCGCCCGTGGTCGATGTACCGAGTGAGGCGACAGAATAATCCACCCCATACTGCGCTAGAGCGACCACATCCATATAGCCTTCGACAACTAAAACCTGAGGTGGTTCGCGATATGCTTGCAGTACTTCATACAGTCCATAAAGCTCTTTGCCTTTATGAAAGATCGGTGTTTCTGGTGAGTTGAGGTACTTTGGTGTGCCATCGCCTAAAACTCGCCCACCAAAACCAATCACTCGTCCGCGTCGGTCACGGATTGGAAACATGATACGACCGCGAAAACGGTCATAACGGTTACCTTTGTCGTTTTCAATCAGCATACCGCCAGACACCAACATGTCTTGCGTGGCTTTTT
Source organism: Vibrio sp. CB1-5 (assembly GCF_059412285.1). NCBI lineage: Bacteria > Pseudomonadati > Pseudomonadota > Gammaproteobacteria > Vibrionales > Vibrionaceae > Vibrio > Vibrio sp. CB1-5. Next base: position 136,472 of record NZ_JBJHPB010000002.1, read on the forward strand.
GCTGACCAAAGTTCTTACGTACACTGTCCCATTCGTCAGCGACGTAGCCGATACCAAACTTTTGGACAATCTCTCCAGAGAGCCCGCGGCCTTTCAGATACTCTATAGCGACTTTGTTGGTGGAAACTTTAAGTTGATCGCGATAGTACTGGCCGATCGTTCCCATAAGATCATACAAAGATCGTTTTTGTTCGCTATTGGCGGTAGGCCCTTTGGAGAAATTACCCGGTTGTCCACTGCGTTGTTCTCTAGGAACATCCAAACCTAACGAGGATGCTAACTCTTCAATCGCTTCAACGAACTCGAGGCGTTCGTATTCCATGAGAAAGTCGATGGCATTGCCATGCACACCACAGCCAAAGCAATGGTAGAACTGTTTCTCTTGGCTGACGCTGAAAGAAGGGGTTTTTTCGTTGTGGAAAGGGCAGCAAGCACCGTAGTTCTTGCCTTGCTTTTTAAGTTTTACGCGCGTGTCAATGACGTCGACAATATCAAGCCGAGCGAGAAGGTCATCGATGAAACTGCGAGGGATTATTCCTGCCATAAAACCTTTTTACAAGAAAGAGATACAAACAAGCCGTGCGTTCCAAAGGATAGCACGGCTTGCTGCAATTTGATTGGGTGATTAAGCGAGTTTAGCGCGAACTAGACCACTTACTTTACCCATATCTGCACGGCCTTGAATTTGTGGCTTAAGCACACCCATTACCTTACCCATGTCTTGCATGCCCGCTGCACCAGATTCGGTAATGGCACTATCGATTAGTGCTGCAACTTCATCATCGGTCAGTGGTTGAGGCATAAAATCCTCAAGTACGGCAATTTCAGCTTGCTCAGCTTCAGCAAGATCTTGACGACCCGCTGCTTCAAATTGCGTGACAGAATCGCGACGCTGTTTAACCATTTTAGTCAGCACGGCAAGAATGTCGTCTTCGTCCAGAGTAATCTGTTCGTCGACTTCACGTTGCTTAATGGCTGCTAAAGCTAAACGAATAGTACCAAGGCGCAATTTGTCCTTGGCTTTCATCGCTAATTTTTGCTCTTCTTTGAGTTTATCAATCAGAGCCATAACTAAAATCCTATCTGGACCTAGTTATTAGTACAGGCGAACGCGACGAGCGTTTTCGCGAGCTAGCTTCTTAGCGTGACGCTTTTGAGCTGCTGCTTTAGCGCGTTTGCGAACTGTAGTTGGTTTTTCATAGTGCTCACGACGACGCACTTCAGAAAGGATACCTGCTTTTTCGCAAGAGCGCTTGAAACGACGTAGTGCAACGTCGAACGGTTCGTTTTCACGTACTTTAACTACTGGCATATGCCTTTCACCTCAGGGGTTAACTGTTCATTAATGCTGGCGCTTTTTGGTTAGTACTAAGAGTTCATGCTTGAGCCCTTTGTTCTAAGCGTAAAACCAGCTAGATCAAAAATGGTGCGGAATTTTAATCCGATCCCTAGGGCTTTGTAAAGTACTTTGTCGCCTATCTCTTGTACAAAATTTGTTTGCGAGCGCATGACGCGGTAATATTGCGCCAATTTCGAAATAAGTCGAGAACAATATGCGCATTCTAGGTATTGAAACCTCTTGTGATGAAACTGGCATCGCAATCTATGACGATGAGAAAGGACTGCTGTCTCATCAACTGTACAGCCAGGTAAAACTGCACGCGGATTACGGCGGTGTGGTTCCTGAATTGGCATCACGCGATCACGTGAAAAAAACGATCCCATTGATCAAAAAAGCACTCGCGGACGCGGATCTTACTCCAAAAGATATCGACGGCGTGGCGTATACCGCTGGTCCTGGCCTGGTTGGAGCACTATTAGTGGGTACAACGATCGGCCGTAGCATCGCCTACGCGTGGGGTGTACCTGCAGTGCCGGTTCACCATATGGAAGGCCACCTTCTAGCCCCTATGCTTGAGGACAATCCACCGCCGTTCCCATTTGTGGCGTTGTTGGTGTCTGGTGGTCACAGTATGATCGTTGAAGTGAAAGGCATTGGTGAATATCAGATCCTAGGTGAGTCTATCGATGATGCAGCTGGTGAAGCGTTTGATAAAACGGCAAAACTGATGGGGCTTGATTACCCTGGTGGTCCGCTGTTGTCTAAACTTGCTGATAAAGGCACGCCTGGCCGCTTTAAGTTCCCACGCCCGATGACGGACCGCCCTGGCCTAGATATGAGTTTTTCTGGTCTTAAAACGTTTGCTGCAAATACCATTGCTGCTAACGATGATAGCGAGCAAACTCGTGCTGATATCGCTTATGCGTTCCAAGAAGCGGTATGTGAGACGTTAGCAATTAAATGTAAGCGTGCACTTCAGCAAACCGGTATGAAGCGCATCGTGATTGCTGGTGGCGTGAGTGCTAACCGTTTTTTGCGTAAAGAGCTGGAAGCATTAGCCGACAAAATGGGCGGTGAAGTCTACTATCCTCGTACCGAGTTTTGTACCGACAATGGCGCAATGATTGCCTACGCGGGCATGCAGCGTTTGAAAAATGGTGAAGCCGCTGAGCTTTCAGTAGAAGCGACACCGCGCTGGCCGATTGATCAGCTAAGCCCGATCAAAGGCTAACAATGAAGGTCACGCAAGTGGCCTTTTTTAATGACAATTTTTCACAAAATGCCTAAAGTCCGTGACTGACAGACCGTGCTAGAGTCAGGGTTAACAACGTACTGGTTATAATTGATTAGGAAATAGATCGACATGAAACAATTTACCATTGATGGACAAGTTATGGCGTACCAGGATGTCGGTGAAGGTCCGGTTATTCTGTTTGGTCACAGTTATTTGTGGGACAGCCAAATGTGGCAGCCGCAAATTGAAGCGCTAAGCCAGCACTATCGCTGCATTGTTCCTGATTTATGGGCTCACGGAGAGTCGCAAGCGGCACCTGCGTCAATGGGTAACCTTGCGGATTATGCTAAGCACCTGCTCGCTTTAATGGATGATCTTGGTATTGAAACCTTTTCAATTGTTGGCCTGTCGGTTGGTGGTATGTGGGGCTCAGAGCTCACAGCATTAGCACCGGCACGAGTCAAAAGTCTGGTATTGATGGATACGTTTGTCGGCCTAGAGCCAGAAGTGGCGCACGCCAAATACTTCTCGATGCTGGCGACGATTGCTGAGCTTAAAATGGTACCTGCTCCCATTGTAGAGGCGGTGGTTCCTCTGTTCTTCGCCAATAATGCTAAGCAGGATAATCCGCAACTCGTCGCGAGCTTTGAAGCTAAACTGGCCGCTCTATCTGGTGAGCAAGCAGAGCAAGTGGCACGAATCGGTCGCATGGTATTTGGTCGTCGCGATCTATGTGATGATATTGAAAAGTTTGCATTACCGACATTGATCGCAGTCGGCGCTGAGGATAAACCACGCCCAGTGCTTGAGTCATACTTGATGAATGATCTGATCACGGGCAGTTCGATCAATGTGATCCCATCAGCAGGGCACATCAGTAATCTAGAGCAACCTGACTACGTGACGACTATGTTGACTGAGTTTTTATCGCAGCATGCCTAACTAACGAATTGCGAATACTCAAAGAGCAGCCATAGGCTGCTCGTTTTTGTCTGTGGAATGCTACGAGGTTTTCTTCTTACCTAGCTTTGGCTCTGTGCCTTCAACCAATCTGCGAATATTCTGATGGTGTCTAAGAAGAATAAGACAACTTAGCATCGCTACAGGCAAAGTGAACAGCGGGCGCGCCATCCAAGTGTAAACTGGCGCCATCATTACCGTCACAATAGCCGCAAGGGAAGAGTAGCGAAATAATACCGCAACTAACAGCCAGGTTCCGGTAATGAGACCAGTGAGATCCCAACCAATCGGAGCAATAGCGCCAAGGGCTGTCGCGACCCCTTTGCCACCTTTAAAGTGGAAAAACAGTGGGTACATATGCCCCAGACAAGCAGCAATGGCAATGACGCCGAGTACCACAGCATCAATTCCCAAGTAGTAACCCGTCCAAACAGGAATGGTGCCTTTGAGCATGTCGCACAGCAAAACTGCGATCGCTGCGCCTTTGCCACCAGTACGCAGGACATTGGTCGCGCCGGGATTATTAGAGCCGACCGTTCTTGGATCGGGCAGCCGCAGTAGACGACAGATCAGCACGGCACTCGACACGGAGCCGAGTAGGTATGCTGCGATGATCATAGCAAGTGCTATTAGTGTCATTGGTGTCCTTTTCGCAAGAAATTATCCATAGGGACTGATATCATATCGAAAATAGTACGTTTTTTCCCGACAAATGGGTATCCGACCTCTAATCAAAGGACAAATCATGGCATTGGATAAAGTATTCATTGAGCAGCTCGAAGTGATCACTACCATTGGGGTGTATGACTGGGAACAAGAGATTAAACAAAAGCTTATTCTTGATATCGAAATGGCACATGACAATGCGCCAGCAGGAAAAAGTGACGATGTTGCCGATGCTTTAGATTATTCCAAAGTGAGTGAAGCAGTGCTCAATCACATTGAAAACGGCCGCTTCTTACTGGTTGAACGTGTCGCGGAAGAAGTCGCTGCGATCATTCAGCAGCAATTTAATGTTCCTTGGGTCAAAATCCGCTTAGCGAAACCTGGTGCAGTGCCACAAGCGAAAAGCGTTGGCGTAGTGATTGAACGAGGTCAAGCATGATCACCACCTACATTGGCATCGGCACCAATGTGGAGCGCGAGAAACACATCAAGGCCGCTTATCAAGAGTTAAATACCATTGGTGTCAACATTGCTTTGTCGCCCGTGTACGCATGTGAGTCGTTTGGCTTTGAAGGTAATGAGTTCTTCAACATGGTAGTGAGGCTCGATACCGAACTCGCTCTTGATGAGCTGGTGACGGCATTGAAAAATATTGAGGTGAAGTGGGGACGTGCGATCGATGCAGCAAAGTTTCAAGATCGAACGCTTGATTTGGATATCTTGTTGTATGGAAAAGAAATCTCACAAAAAAAACCGCTGTTACCTCGCGAAGACATATTTAAATATTCCTTTGTCACACAGCCCCTGTATGATCTCGACCCGCAATTGGTGATTCCTCAAGATGGACGAACCATAAAACAGATCTTAGAGACCATGTCTGATGTGGCCTCACTAAAAAGAATCGATTTTCAATTTTAGTTGGTAGTAGTTAACAATGAGTTATTTTGAAGCCTTTATTTTGGCACTGGTGCAAGGGTTCACTGAGTTCTTGCCTATCTCTAGTTCGGCTCACTTGATTTTGCCTTCCGCTATCTTGGGTTGGGAAGACCAAGGGTTAGCCTTTGATGTCGCTGTACACGTAGGGACGTTGGCCGCAGTGGTGATCTATTTCCGTAAGGAAGTGGTGACTCTATTTAGCGCCCTGTTTGGCTCCATTTTCAAAGGTGAGCGCAGCAAAGAGGCCAAGTTAGCATGGATGATAGTGCTAGCGACGATCCCTGCCTGTATTTTTGGTTTGCTGATGAAAGACATCATCGAGCTATATCTGCGTAGTGCCTACGTGATTGCGACTACGACTATCGTATTCGGCCTATTGCTGTGGTGGGTAGATAAAAACGCCAAGCTTGCGGACGATGAGTACCAAGCGGGCTGGAAAAAAGCCCTGTTTATTGGTTTGGCACAAGCGATGGCGATCATTCCGGGTACGTCACGTTCCGGTGCAACCATCACCGCAGCGCTTTACCTTGGCTTTACCCGTGAAGCCGCAGCGCGTTTCTCATTCTTGATGTCAATCCCAATCATTACGCTGGCGGGTGCGTACCTTGGCCTTAAGCTAGTGACGGGTACTGAACCTATCCACGTTGGCTTCTTGCTTACCGGTATTGTGGTGTCATTTGTCAGTGCCTACATCTGTATTCACTTCTTCTTGAAGTTGATTTCACGTATGGGCATGACACCGTTTGTGATCTATCGATTGATTCTAGGATTCGGCTTATTTGCTTTCCTACTAATGAGCTAGAAAACTGATCAAGGAACAAGGAACAAGGAACAAGGACCAAGGACCAAGGACCAAGGACCTAGGCCCTAGAACCTAGCTCCTTTTCGATCGCCTGAGCTCGGCGTCTGTCGAGCTCTTCTTTTATCGCCTTGCCTTTAAACCCATCGCCAATAATGGATTGCACATCCACATTGATAGCGGCTTGGTAGGCAAGTCTAAAGCGCTCTGCTTGTGGGTAGGCTTGATTCTCTAGCCCTTTTCTTCCCTGATGATCCGCTTGGCAGCAAAGGAGTACTTGTTCGAGTTTTTCTGGCTTTCGCCACACGTCCAGTTTGGCAAAGATCTTGACGAATGTACTTGGTTTGAGCTCAAAGGCACGATGGACATTGGAGTGTTGGGCGCAGACCGCTACCGCCAAATCTCGGTAGTCATTCGGGACTCGTACTCGCTCGCAAAGCGCCTTAATCACTTTCTGGCCAGTATGGGTATGCAGTTTGTGGCTTGGCCATTCCTCTTTTGGGGTTAGTGCTTTACCTAAGTCATGTACTTGCGCGGCGAATCGAACCGTTGTCTGTTCACTTAATTTGGCCGCTTGTTTAGCCACCATTAGGGTGTGAATACCGGTATCAATTTCTGGGTGCCACTGCTCTGGTTGTGGTACGCCAAACAGCGCATCTAGCTCTGGGAGCACCACCTTGAGCGCGCCACATTGGCGTAATATGTCGAGAAATACCTCTGGAGAGGAAGTCGTGAGAGACTTATGCCATTCTTGCCACACGCGCTCGGCAGTTAGGAACTCTAGCTCACCTTGCTTAACCATACCTTGCATGAGCGCCATAGTCTCAGGGGCGACGTGAAAACCTAGATGCGCCAGTTTGGCAGCGAATCGTGCCACTCGTAATACACGCAGCGGATCTTCACTAAATGCAGGAGAGACGTGCCTTAGCACGCGGCGTTCTAAATCGGCTTGGCCATGATAAGGGTCGATGAGATTACCTTGCTTATCTTGAGCGATGGCGTTGATGGTAAGATCACGGCGCATCAGATCTTGCTCTAGCGTTACGCCGGGCGATGAGAAGCATTCGAAGCCAGTGTAACCATTGCCAGACTTACGCTCAGTGCGTGCCAGAGCGTGCTCTTGTTTGGTTTTTGGATGAAGAAAAACCGGAAACTCTTTGCCAACCGCTTGGTAGCCTTGCGCTAACATGTGCTCAGGTGTGGCACCGACCACGACCCAATCTTTGTCATAGACTTTAATGTTAAGCAACTGGTCGCGTACTGCGCCCCCAACAAGATAGACTTGCAAATTGGCTCCCCTTTTTACTACTTAGCCGTTGGCATTCCTGTGCGCCAATGGTACTTTGCTTTGACTGATATTGTAAGGTTAACCCATGTATAAGGATTATTTTGGCTTTCGAGAGGTGCCGTTCTCGATTGTACCTAGTTCGCGCTACCTGTTTTTGAGTCAGCGCCACCGTGAAGCGATGCAACATTTGCAAGCCGGCCTTGGTCAAGGCGGCGGTTTTGCTATGCTCACTGGTGAGGTTGGTACTGGAAAAACCACAGTGGCGAAAGCCATGCTGGCGTCGTTAGATGATAAAACGGCATCGGGATTGATCCTTAATCCAACCTTTTCCAGTCAAGATCTTCTTGAAGCCATTTGCGATGAGTTTTCCATCGACTATCCACCGCAAGCTTCTCTCAAGCAGCTGAGCCAAGCCATCTACCAGTACTTGCAGCACAATGAGCTGCAGGGCATCAACACATTGGTGGTCATTGATGAAGCGCAGCATTTATCGGCGGAAGTGCTCGAGCAGCTTCGCCTACTCACGAATTTAGAAACGGATGACCGGAAGCTGCTAAAAGTACTGCTTATCGGCCAGCCAGAGCTGCAACAGAAACTGCGAACGACACAGCTTCGTCAACTTGCGCAGCGTATTACTGGACGCTACCACCTATTGCCACTTTCTGAGGGTGAAACGCGCCAGTATATTGAATTTCGTCTATCTACCGCTGGTGGCGACGCGTCGCTGTTCAGTAAGTCTGCAGTGGCGGTGATCAATAAAGCAAGCCAAGGCATCCCTAGATTGATTAATCTCATTGGTGATAAGGCGCTGCAATACGCTTACCACTCAGGTGAAAAGCGCGTCTCAAAGTCGACGGCTCATAAAGCGTGTGAGGATATTCTTTCATTTCAGGCGCCAGGGGTAGGCAACAGCACGCAAGAGTCTGCGCTGCGACAAGCCATCAGCCACTATGCACTTCCCGCACTGCTTGGTGTTAGCGTTGCGGCGGGACTCTATTGGAAGGGTACCGATGCACTGTCATGGGCTCAGCAAACCATTTTACCAACCAAAACGTCGCAAATTGCCAGTGAGACTACAGTTACTCAGCCTGTCGTAATCGCTGAGCCTGCTCTAGAGCCCATAGCTCAGAGCGTACGTAGTCAAACTGACTATCCAGTAGAGTTGCTGCAATCGCTATTTAGGCGTGATGACAAAATTGCGGCTATCCAAGAGCTTTACGCGCTATGGGGCTACCAAGCCGGTGTGTTAGATGGCATGTGTGAGTCAGGCGCAAACAGCTTATTCCAATGTCAGAAATATCTTGGCACTTTAGGACAAATCATAGAGCAGAATTTGCCCGTGGTAATGCCACTGTATCACTTAGGTGATGAGAGCTATGTGGTGCTTTATAGTGCCAATGGTGATGAGGTGGAAGTCCTCAATGGTCGCGAGCGCATTGTGATGCCAAAGAGCTGGCTAGAAGCTCTCTGGACAGGTGAGTACTACTCCATTTGGCAGCGTGATATCTACACCACACTACGTTTGAACCAACAGGGAGAACAGGTCGCTATATTGGACAGCAAGCTATCTCAAGTCTTGGGTGAGCCTGCATCCGGAAGCGATGTGTTTGACAAAGCCCTAGAGCGAAAAGTGGAGTTATTCCAACGTTGGCAAAAGATGGATGTAGACGGCATTGCAGGCCGCAATACACTGAAAAAACTAGAATTGATGACACAAACTGATGCGCCAACGTTAAACGCACCCATGTCAAAGGAACCAATGCTAAACATGGATGAGCCGCAGGAGGTATTACAATGAGTCGTATCCAGCCCCTAAGCCTGCTCGTTGCCACACTAGTTTCACACTCTTTGATGGCTCAGTCAGAGGTTGAGAATACCTATCGCGTATTGCCATACCCTGAGCTCAGTAAATTAAAACCATTGCCAAAACGCAGTCAATCATCGACGGTGGTGAGTTTGCCAGTGCCATCCGCAGCCACTGTGGCATCAGACTCAGGCGTAAATAAGCCATCAGGACAACTGGAAATGGCGACGACCTCTACACAAAGCCGCCAAGCCACAACGCAGAATAGTAGCGACGAGCCGTTTGGGCTCGATGATCTGGACTTATCGGGTTTGGATCCAGAGATCGCTCGTAAGGTCGCTGCTGCGATGAATAATGAGCCGAGCGATCCGCGATTACGTAACGCCGACCACATTGCCCTTGAAAGCAGTGAATCGCGTTATCGTGGGCGGCTCCCTGCGCTTAACTTCCAAACTCATATGTATTCTTCCGATGTGAATCGCCGCTGGATAAAGGTGAACGGGCAAGAGCTCAAAGAGGGTGACCGTTTGAACTCGATTCAGCTTTTGGCGATTGAGCCTCAGTCGGTGACTATTCGTTTTGACAACGACATCATTGATATTCCGGCACTTTATGAGTGGGAAGGATAAAAAAACGCTCGCTGGTTTTATCTAGCGAGCGTTTGGATGTCTTTATCTTTCCGGCTATTTCTTCTGAGACTCCGCTTGAGATTGCGTCTCCTCGGCATGGCTAACCGGTTTTACCGCAACCAATCCAAAGCTTTGCTGCGGGAAGAGATATTCAGCTTCAGCAAGCACTTGTTGCGCTTTATTTATCTCGCCGCTGCCTTGGTAGGCCAAAATCAAATTGCGATAAAAGGCCGGCCTTGGCTTGCTCTTAATCACTTCTACAGACCAATCGATGTAAGGCTGGATGTACTCAGGATTATTGGTGGATAAGCCAAGTTTGAGGTAGGTGCTGTAGAGATCCCAGTGGTAGCGATCTTTCCATACCACGGGGTTGGTGACCTTTTCTAACAGACTTGCATTCACTGGCTGTGATTTTTCAAATTGAGTGAGTACATAGTTAGTGTGCAAGGCTGCAACCATATAGATACTGACTAGAATTGGAATCAGCAATGAAAATACTCGGCAAGTGGTTTTGGTTATACTGCTGAATGAGACGCTCTTTAGCCTCGGCGTGCGCTGGTCTACCCAATAAATCAGTATCACAAAAGTGATCCAGTGGATCAGCGAGTGGTAAAATGGGTACTCCAATTGGCTGTGCAGAAAAATCGGCACAAACAGAGCAAAGATAGCCAGTCGAGTACCGGGTTTAGCGGTATAGATACGACTTAACACGAACAGTGAGGCCAGTAAGATCCCCAGAATCGGCAGCAGCCCACCTTCGATCCCCCACAATAGAAGTTCGTTATGGGGGTGATCAAGCGCAGGGATCCCCGGGGCAAAGCTGTCATTGAGTTGGTGCTGCCTTGCGGTATAGATCAAGTATCCAGACTCAAACTTTCCTAGTCCATAACCCGTAAAGGGTTTCTCAATCAGCATATCCAGCGACTGACTGTAGATAGTTGAGCGAATATCTTCTAGTTGAGCTTTGTTGGTGATCAGGTTCTGACTGCCCGAATTGGCAAAACCCATCAGTAGGCCTAAGGCCAGTCCGGCTAGAGCTGCCAACGTCCAGCCTCTAAAACGCTTGCGTGTGGAGTGGCGATAGAGATACGGTACCAACAAGATAAAGCCAATGATTGCTCCTATCCATCCAGTACGCGAGCCGAGAACGACAATGAGAGGTAACACGATGATTGGCATTAAATACAAGATGGAGACATCGCTGATGTGCCAGTTGTATTTGTGTTTTTGTCTTGCGAGTAAATAGCCGGACAACACAAATCCGGTCGCTAGAAAGCTCGCCATCACATTCGGTTGTTGGAAAATGCCATACGGTCGATTGCTGAGTACGTTGTATCCCAATGGATTGTCCGCGCTAAGCAAGAAGTACTGAACGTAACCGAACAGCGCTTGGATACAGGCAGCAAGCACCACCAACCACAGCAAGCGCTGCTTTTGCTTATTGGTAAATTGAAACTGTTGCAGCAACACAAACAGCAAAAAGCCACTCCATAAGCCGATAAACCTTGGCAGTACCGCTTCAAGGTCAGGTTGACTGTACAGCAGTGGTGCACTCATGAGTAGGCAGGCAAGCCCTAAACCAACAGTCAATTTGCTGTATCGTAGAGCTTGGTTCGTTCCAAGTTGATACAGACCAATACCCAATCCGAAAGAGAAGGCTATCCAAGCCGTATTATTAAATGACAGTGCCAGCCCCGTTCCTCCGGGGTTAGGCCAAAAGAAATGCATCGCAACGAGAAACAGTACCGCCATAGCGGTCATAAATTTGCGATTGAGTGGCGGGCGAACTCTAACTGGCTCTAGTTCGGTGCCATTGGTATGAATGATAGCCATAGTTGTGACGAGTTAAATCCAAGAAAATAACGGGGGCCAACATTGGCCTCCCGTGATAATGCTCTAATTTACCCTGTTAGCATAGGCTTTAGGAAGCGTGCGGTGTGCGAACCTTCGACTTGGGACACAGTTTCTGGTGTACCTTCGGCAATGATTTGACCACCGCCTTGGCCACCCTCTGGACCTAAATCAATCACCCAATCGGACGTTTTAACGACATCAAGGTTGTGTTCAATGACAACTACTGTGTTGCCATGATCGCGCAGACGATGCAGTACCGATAGCAACAACTCGATATCATGGAAATGCAGGCCTGTGGTTGGCTCATCCAGAATATAGAGTGTTTTACCTGTATCACGCTTAGATAGCTCGCGAGCAAGTTTGACACGTTGTGCTTCACCCCCTGATAGGGTTGTAGCGGCTTGACCGAGTCGAATGTATGACAGACCAACATCCATTAGAGTTTGCAGTTTTCTTGCAATTACTGGGACAGGGTCGAAGAACTCTCGCGCGTCCTCTACAGTCATCTGCAGCACTTCATCAATGGTTTTACCTTTGTAGCGTACTTCCAAGGTTTCGCGGTTGTAGCGTTTACCTTTACACACGTCACATGGAACATACACGTCTGGAAGGAAGTGCATTTCTACCTTGATAACACCGTCACCCTGACAAGCTTCACAGCGACCGCCGCGAACGTTAAAGCTAAAGCGTCCCGGTTTGTAGCCTCGAGAACGGGCTTCTTGGGTGCCAGCAAACAGCTCACGGATTGGAGTAAAGATGCCGGTATACGTCGCAGGGTTGGAGCGAGGCGTTCGACCAATAGGACTCTGGTCGATATCAATTACCTTGTCAAAATGCTCTAAGCCTTCAATCTTCTTGTATGGTGAAGGCTCGGCAGTCGTTGCTCCGTTGAGTTGGGTATGAGCAATCTTAAAGAAGGTATCATTAATCAGAGTCGATTTACCTGAGCCAGAAACACCAGTAATACAGCTAAATAGACCAACAGGAATAGTAAGGTCAACATTCTTCAGATTGTTGCCTGTCGCGCCTTGTAGGGTGACCACTTTTTTCGGATCCATTGGCGTGCGCTGCTCTGGAATCGCAATTTCACGCTTACCACTCAGGTATTGACCTGTTAGTGATTGATCGGAAGCGATAATATCGTCAATAGTGCCTTCGGCAACTACTGAGCCACCATGTACACCGGCACCCGGGCCGATATCAATCACGTGGTCAGCGGTGCGGATCGCATCTTCATCGTGTTCGACCACCAAGACTGTGTTACCTAAATCACGTAGGTGAGTTAGGGTGTTGAGTAAGCGTTCGTTATCTCGCTGGTGGAGACCAATGGATGGCTCATCCAAGACATACATCACCCCAACAAGGCCTGCGCCAATTTGGCTTGCTAACCGGATGCGCTGAGCTTCACCGCCTGATAGCGTTTCGGCACTGCGTGATAGGTTGAGGTAATTCAGTCCAACGTTCACCAGAAAGTGCAGTCGGTCGTTGATTTCCTTCATGACCTTCTCGGCAATTTGCGCGCGCTGTCCTTCTAGTTTCAAAGATTTGAAAAAGTCCATCGCTTCGCTGATGCTCATCTCAACGATTTCTGGCAGCGTGGTATCGTCGACAAACACATTGCGCGCTTCTTCACGTAAACGAGTACCGCCACAAGTGCCGCAAGACTTGGTTGAGATGTATTTAGCGAGATCTTCTCTTACTGAGTTGGATTCGGTGTCACGATAACGACGCTCTAAAGTATTAAGGATCCCTTCGAATGGGTGGCGTTTCACGCGAATATCACCACGATCATTGACGTAGTTGAATTCAATTTCGGTGCGGCCAGAGCCCGTCAAAACCACGTCTTTGATCTTTTTAGGTAATGAGTTAAATGGTGCAAACAGATCAAAGTCATAATGTTTGACGAGCGAAGTGAGCATTTGGAAGTAGTAGTAGTTTTTTTGGTCCCAACCACGAATAGCACCATCTGCAATGCTCAAGCTGTCATCAACAATCACGCGCTCTGGGTCGAAATACTGTTGTACGCCTAGGCCGTCACAAGTATGACAAGCGCCCGCTGGGTTGTTGAATGAAAATAGTCTTGGCTCCAACTCTTGTAGGCTGTAGCCACAATATGGGCAGGCAAAGTTTGCTGAGAAGATGATATCTTCCTTCTCAGGTTCATCCATCCAACCCACACCGACAATACCACCAGAGAGCTCCAGTGCCGTCTCAAACGATTCCGCAAGACGTTGCTGTAAGTTATCGCGAACCTTGAAGCGGTCAACGACCACTTCAATGGTGTGCTTTTTATGAAGTTCTAGAGTCGGCGGATCGGACAGATCGCAAGTTTCACCGTCGATACGAGCACGAATAAAGCCTTGCGCGGCAAGGTTTTCTAATGTTTTGACGTGCTCCCCTTTACGCTCTTTGACGATTGGCGCAAGCAGCATCATCTTTGAGCCTTCCGGCAGTTCGAGTACCTTGTCGACCATTTGGCTGACTGTCTGGGCTGCAAGTGGCACTTTGTGGGTAGGACAGCGTGGCTCGCCAACACGAGCGTAAAGCAGCCTCAAATAGTCATAGACTTCAGTAATCGTGCCGACCGTGGAGCGAGGGTTGTGAGACGTCGACTTTTGCTCAATAGAAATCGCTGGAGACAGACCTTCAATATGGTCAACATCGGGCTTTTCCATCAATGATAAAAATTGTCTTGCATAAGCGGAAAGAGACTCGACATAGCGACGTTGCCCTTCGGCATAAAGAGTGTCGAAGGCGAGTGATGACTTGCCTGAGCCTGATAGGCCAGTAATTACTGTGAGTTTGTCGCGAGGAATTGTCAGGTTGACGTTTTTCAGGTTATGGGTACGAGCACCCCTAACTTCGATATTGTCCATTATTGCCACTCATGTAAAACGTAGTGTGACAAGTATTACATAGTGTGAAGTTTGTGCAAAGAAGTACTGGATAAAAAAACAGGTCGAGAGGGCAAAAAAGTGCTACGTTGTGGGGCCACGTAGCACTTTATTAAAGATGTAGATTTGAGGTTAGCTTACGCCTTTTTTGTCGCGTGCTTACCAAGCTCCGCCGCTTTCTCATCTTTTAGATAGAGATTTTCAAAGCAGTAGTTTGTCGCTTCGATGTAGCCTTCAACGCTACCACAGTCAAAGCGCTGGCCTTTGAATTTGTACGCCAATACGCAACCTGATTTTGCCTGCTTAAGAAGTGCATCGGTAATTTGGATCTCGCCACCTTTACCCGGTTCAGTTTGCTCGATCAGCTCGAAGATATCTGGAGTTAGGATGTAACGACCGATAATAGCAAGGTTGCTTGGTGCTGTGCCTTGCTCTGGCTTTTCAACCATATCATCAACACGGAACAGGTCGTCTTTGATCATCTCACCAGAGATAACGCCGTATTTGTGCGTTTCATCTTTTGGTACTTCCTGTACCGCAACGATTGAGCAGCGGAACTGTTTATACAGTGCCACCATTTGTGCTAGCACGCCTTGCTCTTCATTGACACAAAGATCGTCTGCAAGCACAACAGCAAACGGCTCATCGCCGACTAACTCACGACCCGTTAGGATAGCGTGACCTAGACCTTTCATTTCGCGCTGTCGAATATAGGTGAACTGTGCAGAGTCAATGATGTCACGAATATCAACCAACAGCTCTTCTTTGTTAGTGCCACTGATTTGATGCTCAAGTTCGTAGTTTTTATCAAAGTGATCCATGATGGAATGTTTGCCACGACCCGTTACGATGCACATGCCGTCCATACCTGCTTGAATAGCTTCTTCTACACCATACTCAATCAGTGGTTTGTTCACCACAGGCATCATCTCTTTTGGCATCGATTTGGTTGCTGGAAGAAAACGAGTTCCATAACCCGCAGCCGGGAATAGGCACTTCTTAATCATGATAAGACCCTTTATCTTTATAGGTTTCAATTCATTGCCAACTGGGGCGAATGGGATTAAGTCTACAGACTAACGAGCGGTTATGACAGTAGAAATGTTGTGAAGTTCGGTTCACATCCAGACAAAGAGAACGAGTGCAAAAAAAGCGAGTTATTTGTGAATCGAGAGCCTAGACGATGACAAGCTTATAAGGCAGTAGTCTATAAAGATAAAAGCTATTTAAGACAATAGGTGCTGATTGGCCCAAGCGATGGCCTGCAGTCTATTTTTTACCGATAGTTTGCGAAATATCTGATACAAATGTGATTTGACCGTTGACTCAGTGATGTAGAGATCTTCAGATATCTCCAGGTTACTGGCACCTGACTGTAAGCAACGTAGAATCTCAATTTCACGAGAAGTTAAGTCGACCACTGTCGTGCACGTGTTAGCAGAAACCACGTATCGATAGTGGTGCAGTAATTGACTGGCAACATCTCTTGGCAGCCAGTTTTTACCATTAATGATTTCACCGAAGCCAAAAGTAATCTTATTGCCATCTTCATGGCTGTAAAACAGCCCTTTTAGATGACCATACTTTAGGATCTCTTCAGTGGTTAAGCGGTGCGGTACGTTGATCAAAATGGTCTCAAAGTTTTTGCTGGCAAGGGGGAGGTTCAGTACCTGCTTAAACAGATCGAGCGACTCTTCGTAGTCAAACAGTAAGATTCGATTTCGTGGCCCTGTTGTGGCGTTCAATAGATCGTTGGGGGCAATGGTATCGATTGGATTAATACAAAGACTGGAGAGCGTCTTAATGCGTTCGGTGACGTCATGATCTTGACCGAGGCTGACGTGTTGTATGGTGCGTTTGTAACTGTTTTTTCTCATCGTCATTAATAATTTTTGCCGCTGAATTAATGTGCATGGTGGTGTATATGGAAGCGAGCGGCTAGTGTTTCCGGCACAAAATGGGAGAGACTTAAACTAATTTAAGTAATTGATATGTGTATTAGGTAGGCAGTGTGCCTAGATGAGCTGAAGTTTAGGCGCTAGACTTGTATTCAAATGCGGGGTCGGGATTGTAGGATAGTTCACATAAGCGCTGTTGCTGTCTTGCAGGTTCATGGTATCCTACTGGGCTATTTTAAAACACACTGTGGTTACGGAGCAAAACATGGCAAGCCGTGGAGTAAACAAAGTCATCATTATGGGTAACCTAGGGCAAGACCCAGAGGTTAAATATAGTGCGAATGGTAACGCAATCGCTAATCTTACTGTTGCGACGTCTGAAACTTGGCGTGACAAAGCCACTGGCGAACAGCGTGAAAAAACTGAATGGCACCGTGTAGTGGTATTTGGCAAAACGGCTGAGATTGCTGGTGAATATCTGCGTAAGGGATCTCAAGTTTACCTTGAAGGCCAACTTCAGACTCGTAAGTGGCAAGACCAGAATGGTCAGGATCGCTATACTACAGAAGTGGTTGTTCAGTGGCCTACTGGGCAAATGCAATTGCTAGGCGGTCGTCAAGGTGGTGGTGCTCCTATGCAGGGCGGCATGAACCAAGGTGGCATGCAACAGCAAGCACCACAACAGCAAGGTTGGGGTCAGCCACAACAACCAGTTCAACAGCCAGCTCAGCAAAAGCCTGCTCAACAGCAGCCACAATACAATGAGCCACCAATGGATTTCGATGACGACATTCCGTTCTAAATCGAATACCTTTGTGCGCAGTGAAGCTGATTCACAGTACAGATGCTGAAAGGCCGCGACACTCGTCGCGGTTTTTTTTGTTTCTTAGAACCCTGCCATAGCTTGTGACTTAACGGTTTTGGCTAAATTTGATATAACAAACAATCAACTGCCTAGCTGCTTTACTCTCGATCATTGATAGGCGATAGCGACAATTCGTTCAAAAAGGACTTTGGCAAATTATGAGGCAAACCCCCACTCTTAAACTGAGCACGCGCTTGGTCGCTTTTGTGACCGTCATTGTGATGAGTGCCGTTTTTATCTTATTCGTGGGTGGCACTTTGTCCATCAAGCGTATGGGGCAAGAGTATCTTAACCATCACCTTGTTGGGATCGTAAAGGTTATTGACAAAGAGCTTGAGGATCCTGATGCGGCTTACATGATGCAGCGCTGGATGCCCAAAATGCTGCAAGCCAGTAATATTATCGAAATGCAACTGATGTCCTCTGCTGGTGTCGTTTATCGTTATAAAAACACCTCACCGACACTCGATAGAACCATAGTGTATAAGCAAAGCTTCGATCTAGAGCGTAACGAAGGTTATCGTGTGGAGTTTGTTGCGTTGCCACCTTATCTTGATGTGCGCTATTCCCTTGAAGCCATGTGGTCAGTGACCCTTGCGTTTGGCCTCATTGTATTTTGCTTGATGCAAGGGGTGAAATGGCTTCGCCAGCAATTAGTTGGCTCAGAGCTTTTAGAAGAGCGAGGAAGAATGATCCTTGGCGGTCGTGTTGAACAGTTCGCTAAAGGCGATGAGCGCGAATGGCCGTATACCGCGAGTGAGGCGCTGGATATTCTTATCGAGGAGCTGCAAGATGCTCGTCAAGAGCGCAGCCGTTTCGACACCTTTATCCGTACCCAGACGTTCTTAGATCCTCTTACTGGCAGTGCTAACCGAATCTTGTTTGACAGCAAATTAGAATCTGCCTTGCAAGAGAGCGGGGCGCAAGGTGGTGTTATCTTGTTCCGCATCGAAGATTGGGAACAAGCACAAGATAAGCTGGGTAAATCTGATGCAGACGATTTCCTTATTGAAGTCGGAGAAGTTCTATCTCAAGCGGTACACAAATATCCCGATGCGATTTTTTCTCGCTATTACGATGCCGACTTTGCCATATTCATTCCTCATCAAAGCTCGAAAGATGTTGCCGCTCTTGCTAGCCAATGCATCCGTCAAATGGAGAAATCGCCACCACCTGCACCTTTAGATGAAGATAACTGGTGTCACATTGGTGTGAGCATGTATTCAGAAGGTGAGCGTAGTGGCCGCATTATGGAAGAGGCGGAAACCGCGCTTAAGAGTGCGCAACTGCAAAAAGTGAACAACTGGAGCCGCTTCCAAAAACAAGTTCAGAAGTTTGATGAGCGCGGTAGTGTCCGTTGGCGCACACTATTTGACCGCGCGCTACTGCCAGAGAATCTACTCATTTATGCTCAGCCTTGTTACCTATATGAAAAAGGCAAAGAGCTTGCGCCGCTGCACAAAGAACTGTTTGCCCGCATTGATGATCCTGAACGTGGCACTGTGAAAGCCTCTCGCTTCCACTCAGCGCTATTACAAGTAGGCTACGAATCTAATTTCGATCGCGCAGTATTAGGTAAGGTGTTTAGAAGTATCAAACAAGGAAAAATCACATTACCTTTGTCGATCAACGTATACGTGGTGCCTTTCGCCAACAGAAACTATTTCAAGTGGTTTAGGGATGAGTTGCTGCAGTTGCCGGTCAGTGTCCGACGTCAACTTAGTTTTGAGTTTTCAGAGGCGCGCTTGGTACAGCACTTGGATTATATCCGACCGGTTGTGAAAATGCTGTCTGGCTTGGGGTGTACAGTGATTGTTGGTCAGGCTGGCCGTTCGATTGTTAGTACTCACTACATTAAAGACTTAAAAGTAGACTATTTAAAACTGCACCGCAGTTTGGTTAAACGTATCGATCAGCGTGACGAAAACCAGCTGTTTGTACGCAGTATGGTTGGAGCCTGTGGCGATGCACCGACGCAGGTGATAGCCGTCGGCGTTGAAACTAAGAAAGAGTGGCATACTTTAATAGACCTTGGTGTCAAAGGTGGTCAAGGTCGCTACTTTGCTGCTGAGACTCAGTTGCTGCCAGAAGCGCAGACCAAAACAACATCGATTAAGCCGGGACGTCGTAACCGCTGGAAGCGAAGCTAAAGATGAGTCGAAAAATAAGCGCCTAAAGGCGCTTATTTTTTATAGAGCAGCTTTCTAAACACTAATTGATACGCGGTCGATACTCGGTCCAAGATTGGTCATCGAAGCTATAGAACTGAGTGTCATTCACTTCGAGCATCGTCGTTCCTGAGTTTTGTGAAATAACTGGCGTTGTTGGTAAGCCTTGGGTCAGTGACGTCAAAGACGTTGCTTTACCCTCATACATATTGCTGCTTAAGATATTGGCAAGTAGATCGCTTAGCGCTAAGAAGCTTACTGGCTGCTCAACATCGATTTGGCTGCGGTTTTCAATCGCAACATCACCAAAGAACTTAACCCCAACAGGCACATTGGTGATCGCTTTTGTTGGGATTTCACGCATCCCAGAGATTTGCATTCGATCGCCTCGCACTGCAGCACCATGCTCAGGCAGCAGCACCACAACGACGTTACGCTTACTCGCTTTTAAGGTTTGGAAGAAGGCATACAGCTCATCGAGCAAGATTTTTTGTTGGCGTTTATAGGTCACCAAACGTGAGCCTGACTGGCCTACCACTCGGTTACCATCATGAATACTAATGGTGTTATATAGGCTGACCGTAGGTTTAGTATGATTGATTTGTTCCCACTGCGAGAGGATCTGCCCATCACTATAAATTCGAGTTCCATCAAAGGCGTATTGTGATGGCGTCATGGTTTCAATATCCACCGCTGGGGAGAAGTTACCAATGTTATTGGCGATATGTTTATTGAAGCCATCGAACTTACCATCATGGTTCATAAACACTTCTTTCTCGTAGCCAAGACGTGCGAGCTGGTCGAACAAAGAACATTGCGCAGTCAAATTATCATTAAATAAGTCGGCGTGAGACTGCTGACCACAGTTGGCTCGTAAAATACGCAGTACCGCAGGTCCGCTATAAGACGTTGCTGAGTTAAAGTGCTTAAACAGAATATCGAATTCTTTAAAGATCGGGTGATCGATGTTGCCGGAATACTCTAAGTCATCCCAAGCCAATGAGCAGACACTCAGAAACAGGATGTCAAAGTTAGGTTGCGTTGCTAGCGCGTCTATGTTCGACAAACTTGATGTTTTAGAGGCCTGCTCGCGAAAGAATTGTCCTACATAGGTGGTGAGACCTTCTGATGACGTATCCACGGCAACTTGAGTCGGCGCCGTTGTGGTTGGCGTATTATTGCCTGCGTTATTGGCTGTCGTTTCCACTGCTTGGCTGGTGGTTAATGACATCTGCCAAAATGAGCTAGGAATAGACGCGATCACCATACCTATGACGATAAACGCGGATAAACGTAGGATCTGACTCAAATAGAGATAGCCAACGATGAGTACAAAGCCAAGTAATAGAAAGTCTAGGGAAATAAAATCCTTAGCCAGTGCCAGCAGATAGACGGTGTCGAATTGGCTGACTAAATCCCACTGGCTAAATAGCCGCGCCAGTGGTGGCAAATAAGAATCATGGTGTAGCAGTAACAGTGCCAAGCCTATCGCAATGATATGTCGGGTAATGTTGAGCCAGCGATTGCGTAGTGGGATCACGACAAAGCAGAGCAAACTGAAATTGTAGAGCGGTGAAAAGCTCAGAGTATCGCTGGCGTATAGTGCCAATTTCAGGGCAAAGTAGAGTGTCCACCAACCGAGTGAAATGTGAGCTGAGGGTTTGGTTCTATCCATGGTTAAAACTTGGTTTCTCGTAAATGCTTAGGACGTTTTTTGAGTTTTGTAATTAGCCTTGATAATAGACGCACGATACTTGGTGCGACGATACCGAGAGCCAGGCCAACAGCGGTAAATACGCCTGCGACCGTTAAAAAGTCTTCAATATTCATAGTTGATCCCAATCTACACGAGAAGCAAAGCGGCTAGCTGGGGTCGCATTGTCAAGCTCTGCTTCGGTGATGCTTGGCTTTTCTGGGTAATCAATACCTTGTATGTTGGAAAGTCGCGTTATGATTTCATCAGCATCCGTGTATTGTGATTGTTCAATAAACAGTTCATTCTGTGCCACCGCAAACACGTTCAATAACGCCTGATGAATCTCATAACGTCTTAATGAGCTAAAAAAGATCAAAATGCGGCCATCAATTTGACAAGCGATATCCCCTCGGCGCTTCATTTGACTATAGGACATTGCCTCACTAAGTGGTACTGAAGAGAAAGGGGTTAACTCGACCAACGCATACTCAATTTGTGTATTACGACAAACCTCGATGGCATTTAGCGTTAGCGATTTAAATGAGTTGTAGCTGATAAAGCCACTTTCATCGACAGGGCTTTCAAACTGTTTAAATAGCGACGTTTCGGATAGGTAATTTGCTTCCATTTTCGTCATCGACGCCAAGCGTATTTGGTCGTAAAGCACGGCATCGCTTTTCGTGTGATCGACAATGCTTTGAGCCCCTGCTGTGATGAGCATGTGGAAATCATTGTAGCGAATACAAGGGCTTAGCTCTTTAATGACAAAGTGCACACCATCCCCATAACGCTTCTTGTTATGGAGAATGGTTTTAGCGACACGCTTGATGTCATCAAAACCGCCACAAGGGAGTACAACGACAGTTGCGACGCTGGTTTCGAGCACCGCACTAGGGAAGTTAAATTGCTCAAATAACTGAAACCCATGCTTATGGACAAAGTCACGGCTTGCCGCTTGAGAAGAAACTAATACGGGCAAAATCTGCCTGTTAACTTGATTGCCTGCATCATCTGACAATAAAAACAGCTTATTGGCTAATTGAGTTTCACCATCTTGATAATGGATAGCCTTGATAAAAGTTTGTTGATTATGCTGTTTTAACTCACCAAGAAATATCCTTTTTCCCCGTAAAGATTGTTTATATTCCTGAGGATTAATTGAATTATTAACATCTAGTAACAAAATTGTAATATTTATAAAATCAATTGTTGTTTGTTCGATCGCAAAATTAACATCTAGTTTTGAACTCTGCTCCAAGTCGAGCAATATACAGATATGAACATTATTATTAATAGGCAATCTTGATAAATCATCCAAGAACTCAGCCATTGATAGTGCAGGGTTTGAGAGGAATATCTGCGAGAAACTATGGTTGATAAGTTCGGTAGATTTAACACTGAGCTTGTCAGTTTGTGTAAGAAAATCCTTACCAGATGGGGAGGTAAATAGGTCAGCTTTAGTCTCGAAAAGTGGGGCTTTTTCGTGGTGGATTAGCAGGTTTTCCAATGCCTGCCAAGAGTTAATGTGCATGATTTGCTGAATCATTAGCCTAATTACCATAAGTAGTAGTGATATTAGTTGGGGCTTAGTGTACTATGCGTACAAATTTAGAACAAACTTATCTTAAGCTGAGTAGTAGAAGGTAATGCAAAACCATACCACCGATGTCGAGCAAATTTATAAATCGTACGGTATTCCAACTTCTGGTTATCAGAATTTAGAACGTAGCGATGAAATAAAATTATCGCAAAACAAATGGAATTTTTTGCAATCAGAAAAAACAGAGCAAAGCGAATCACCTGAGCTGGAATTTGCTGCGCTTAATAACCAGATGCAGTCTTCTCAGGTTTCGTTAAAAGAGGAATGAGTTTTTCATGTCTATATTGCTGGTAAAAGGCGTTCATGCGGGAGTGGGGGCAAACACTGTCGCCGCTAATCTTGCGGCTGCTTATACCGTGCTTGGACATAAAGTTCTGCTAATAGACTTAGATCCAAAGAATTTGATGGGACCTTGGTTTGGCCATCCAACTGACAAAGTATCTGGATGGACCGACGCTGTCCGAGATGGGCAGAGTTGGAAGCAGACACTATTAAAAGACCCGATTGGCAGTTACTTTTTGCCTCATGGTAGCACTGAACTCACTTTGAGTGACTACGACCGCTACTTAGATGAGATGCTCACGGCTGCGCAAGATAAATTTGAAATCACTATTGTTTCTGCGCCTTATAACTCTGACATATCGTTAATAACTCGTAGCGCAACGTTGACATTACACGTCATCAATCCGACACCAATGTGCGTCACGTTATTGAGCCGACAAATCGCACAAACCCCACCTGATAGCAAAACTATGTTCGTTTTGAATCAGTGTCGACATGATATTGCTTTGCTAAGAGATATGACTCTAGTACTGGAAGATGCTCTGAGTACTCGACTTATTTCTGCCCACCTCTACTATGACATTGCGATTCAAGAAGCTTTTGCCATGCTTGGTAATGTTATGACTGCTGCGACGCGCTCCAATGCGGCGGTTGAATTTAGACAATTGGCAACCGTCGTGTTGTCTCAGGTAGAAAAGAACCAGCTTCGCTCATAATCATGTTTGTTGCCCGATTTGTTTCACCAGACCTGCTGCATCAGTTTAGCGATTCGATTCAGTTACCCGAGTTGGCGTTGAAGAATCGACACACGCTGCTGCTGCTGTGCTTTCTGATTTTGCTGGCAGGTACGCGATTGACACCGACACGCTTAGATTGGGAGCGCGCCTTCCCGCATATCAATTTCAATTCATTCAGTTTTGGTGACAACTTTCGTCTTCTTATTCAGTTGTGCTGGTTGGCGTTAATCAAGCAGAACTTTACATGGCAGCAGTGGCGCCTAACACGTCATATTAATGCAATTCGAAGGCTCATAGCGCACTTTTTTAGTGCTTGTCGACGCTTCTCAGCGAGAGCTGTGACGGCCATTGATGATAAGCTTGAAGGGCAGGGGGTAAAACGCTCGGCGAACCATTTCGTTCCAGATAGTTTGCTCTACATCGTACTCTTAGTATTGACGGTATTGTGCTTGACTGTACCGTTTTCTATTACCGCACAGATTGTGTTTGTGGCGGTATTGGCGATAGTTGCGGCTTCTGTTCGCGGAGTCAAAGGCCGCTTGCCGAACATGCTGCTCATCATCCTCTCTCTTATCGCCTCTTGTCGTTATTTATGGTGGCGATACTCGTCGACTATCAACTGGGACAAAGATCTGGATATGATGCTCGGTTTGGTGCTGCTGATGGCAGAAACCTATTCGTGGATGGTGTTGATTTTAAGTTATTTCCAGACCATTTGGCCGTTAAATCGTACTCCTGAAACCTTGCCGGATGATCCCAAAACTTGGCCAAGTATTGACTTGTTTATTCCCACTTACAACGAAGAATTGGATGTCGTTAGAGCCACAGTGCTTGCAGCCACCGCAATCGACTGGCCGAAGAATAAGCTTAATATTTACATCTTGGACGATGGTAAACGTGATTCATTTCAGGCGTTTGCTGAGCAGGCTGGCGTCGGTTATATTCGCCGACCTACCAATGAGCACGCCAAGGCAGGTAACCTTAACTATGCTCTAAAGCAAACGCAGGGTGATTATGTTGCTATCTTCGATTGCGATCATATCCCCACACGAGCTTTCTTTCAGGTGACGATGGGCGCGTTTGTTAAAGATCCTAATCTTGCCTTGGTACAAACCCCGCACCATTTTTTCTCCCCGGATCCGTTTGAACGTAACTTATCTCGTTTTCGTCAACTTCCGAATGAGGGCAACTTGTTCTACGGTTTGATCCAAGATGGTAATGATATGTGGGATGCGACGTTTTTCTGTGGGTCCTGTGCGATATTGCGCCGAGGGCCGCTCGAGGAAGTGGGTGGTGTGGCCGTAGAGACCGTAACAGAAGATGCTCACACCGCATTAAAGATGCACCGATTGGGTTATCGTAGCGCTTACCTCAAAGAACCGATTTCAGCGGGTCTTGCAACCGATAGTTTGTCGGCACACGTAGGTCAGCGTATTCGTTGGGCTCGTGGAATGGCACAAATATTCCGAACGGATAATCCCCTATTGGGCAAGGGGTTATCTTGGCAGCAGCGCTTGTGCTACCTCAATGGCATGATGCACTTTTTAAGTGGGATTCCACGCCTTATCTTTATGATCGCGCCATTGGCGTTTTTGATTTTAGATGCGTACATCATTTATGCGCCTGCGATTGCCATTGTACTGTTTGTTTTACCACACATGTTTCATGCCAACGTGGCCAACTCACGGATACAAGGCCAATACCGTCATTCATTTTGGGGCGAGGTGTATGAAACTGTCTTGGCTTGGTATATCGCCATCCCTACCACAGTGGCATTGTTCGCTCCGGGACGTGGTCGATTTAATGTTACAGCGAAGGGCGGATTGATAGACAAGCGCTTCTTTGACTGGGATATCAGTAAACCTATCATTGGCTTGTTGCTGCTCAACCTGCTGGGATTTGCGGTAGGCACTTATCGTTTGTTTGATTATCAGTTTACTGACACTACTACTGTGTTGGTGAATTTGTTTTGGGTCATCTACAACTTAATTGTACTCGGTGTTGCGTTAGCCGTTGCTGCGGAAGAAAAACAAGTGCGTATGGCGCATCGAATTGATGTGAACTACCCAGTGTCGTTCATGACCACATCGGGGCATCATTATCCTGCGACACTGAAAGACTTTTCGTTTAGTGGGCTTGGCATGCAGATAGATCCTGCTACTAACATTCAACTTGGTGATGAAATTTTGGTTGCGCTCGAGCGTTATGGCATCAAAGAATCGTTCCGTTGTGTCGTGCGCTTTAGTCGCGATGGTGTGGTAGGTGCCCAGCTTTTGCCAATGACGATGGAAAAAGAAAAACGCTTTGTTCAGTGTACGTTTGCTCGTTCAGACACTTGGTCTAAATGGCAACAAGCCTATGAACACGACAAACCGCTAGAGAGCTTGAAAAGCATGCTTTATGCCAGCGCGGTTGGAATAAGAAAAATGATTGAGTTTAGCCCCTCGGCGATCAGAGTGGTGGTTTTTAAGTGGGTCGATATGATGAGGAACCTTGCCTCCTATCGTCCTCGCTGGATTGTATAGGATATTAGAATGAAACTGATTCACGCGTTAATGCGAGTGATGCTCGGGGCGAGCTGTTTGTTGTCTGCCTCTGCTCTAGCCGATTTTGCTGATACGTCTCCAAAGCAAGTAAGCTATACCTTCAGCGAGATTGCGGGTCCTTCTTCAATCACCATTCGTGGTAGTGGTGGCACCGCTTTTCTGGGGTTTGGCTCTCGTCTTGATCAGATCATAACGGGTGGAGAGCTGGATTTGTATTTTTCGCCTTCTCCAGCACTGCGCGCGCGCGTGTCACATCTTCGTGTCTATCTTAATGAAGAGCTGATGGATGTCGTGGACTTCCAGCAAGATGGTGCCCACAAGCTGGAAAAAAACATCCGTCTCGATGGTCGTTTCTTCAAAAACTACAATCAGATAAAGTTCGAACTCATTGGTCGCATTGACCAAGAGTGTAGCGATGCCAGCGATCCTGCATTGTGGTGGGAATTAGGTTCGGCGAGTCGTATTACCCTTGATGTACGTAATATTGATGTGGCTAACGAACTTAGCTTACTTCCCGCGCCGTTTTTTGATGCACGTGACTTAAAAAATGTCACCATCCCCGTCGTATTGCCGAGCGATTTTGGTACCCAAAATCTGCATTCTGCTTCAGTCGTGGCGTCTTATTTCGCCAGCCAAGCAAAATGGCGCGAGGTAAGTTTCCCTGTATACCAGCGTGAGGCGCCAGATCAGCACGCTATCGTGTTTGCGACCAATGATCACCGCCCCAGCATCGTTAAAGATTTACCCGAGATCACTCAACCAACCATTCAAATGGTGACGCACCCTACGATTCCGGGTAAGAAATTACTGTTGGTGTTGGGTAAAGATGATGAGCAGTTGGAGTTAGCGGCGCGCGGTCTGGTGGCAGGGAGCCAGTTGATGTCCGGCGAAGTAGCCTACATCAACAGCGTTACCAATGTTGCACCTCGCAAGCCATACGATGCGCCGAATTGGTTACCGACCGACAGGGCTGTTAAGTTCTCAGAGCTAATTGAGGGGAGCTATCAGCTGGAGTCGCAAGGTGTTGAGTTAAATCCGATCCGTGTCGACTTTACTCTACCGCCTGATCTGTTTACTTGGAATGCCAATAGCGTTCCAATGAAACTGAGCTATCGTTACTCTCCTCCTTTGAAAGGTACTAAAACCTCTCGTTTGAATATCTCAGTCAACGACAGCTTTGTTCGAGCATTTCCACTCGATGAAAATAGAAGCGAAGGTGAGCAAGATACATGGCGAGTGCCTATCTTAGGCACAGAGTCGTTTACCGGTAAGTCATCGACCCAAGTACCGGGGTTTAAGATCTCACAAAACAACACGCTAGCGTTTAACTTTCAAATTGCCAATGTATCAACGGGCGTTTGTGAGGGTATTGGACCGACTATCAATTATGCGGCGATAGATGGAGCGTCCACCCTCGATTTTTCTGGCTTCCCTCACTACATTCGTATGCCGGATGCACAGTCATTTGTAAGCTCGGGCTTCCCTTATTCGAAAATGGCTGATCTGTCTGAAACGGTGGTCGTCATTGCTCCGACACCAAGCGTAAAAGAGGTTGAGCTGTTGTTAAACACGGTTGGGTTTATTGCTAAGAAAACTGGCCTACCTGCCTATCAGTTTAATTTGACAGAGCAATGGGATGAGTCTGCTCTGAGTGATAAAGATATTTTGGTGTTGGGTGTGCAAGCAGCGACCAAATTTGACCTCACATCGACGGCGCTGACTCACGTGAGCTCCAGTGAGAGTGGGCGGTTTATTGAGGCGACCGCAGTGTCTGAAAAACCGCAAGCTCAAGGGTTGGCCAAACTTTCTGGTCGCCAAGCAACGGTGAGTGCTAATGTGCGCGCCCGTGGTGAATTTGCGTCTATCGCCAGCTTTGAATCGCCGTTTTCCAAGCAGCGTACCGTCACGGTATTGTCTGCCCGAAATGATGGCTCAGTGCCGCTTCTGTACGTTGCAATGAACGCTCGTGCAAATAGCGTAAGTGGCTCTGCAGTGGCAATCACTCCGAGTGACATCGTGAGTCATCAGGTGGGTGACTACTATTATGTCGGTTCACTACCGCTTTACGATCTGGTTTGGTACCACTTCTCCGATAGACCTATGTTGATGGTAGCGATAGCCTTGCTATTGGTAGTGGCCTTTACCTTGGTGATGTGGCGTATGCTGTCACGCTATGCAAAACGCCGTTTAGCGAGTCAGGTTAGCACGCAAAAAGGAGCTTAATGATGAGAACATGGTTGTTTACTTTTGCCATGATGCTAAGTGTACTAGCTCCGATAAGTCGCGCCGACACTTGGCAGCAGTGGCAGGATTTCAAAGCCGCCTACATGACACCAGAGGGACGCATTGTTGATGGCTCTGATACCAGACTCATTACCACATCAGAAGGGCAGTCATATGCGATGTTCTTTGCTCTTGTCGCAAATGACAAAGCGGCATTTGATACCCTTTATAACTGGACTCAACAACATCTAGCGGCGGGCGATCTTACTGCTAGACTTCCCGCTTGGCTTTGGGGTAACACGGCGCAAGGTTATGGTGTTATTGACAGTAACTCAGCGTCAGACTCAGATTTGTGGATAGCGTATACCTTAGTAGAAGCGGGGCGTTTATGGGGTAATGATTACTATCAGAACGTTGGATACTTGCTCGCAAAACGTATTCTCAAAGAAGAAACCGTTACTTTCGGTCAGGGTAGCAGACAACTGCTACCCGGTAAGCAAGGTTTTGTACAAGGTGACAAGGTAAAGCTCAACCCAAGTTACGTCCCTTTAACCGTCTTGGCTGTTTTTGCAAAGAATGATACGCAAGGCCACTGGCGTGAACTCTACTCGAGCTCTCTTACATTATTGCTCGATAGCCAGCACAAAGGGGTGAGCCCGGATTGGCTTCTTTATGATGGTAGGACAGTTACGTACGACTCAGAAACAACGGACATCGGTAACTACAATGCCATACGTAGTTATCTCTGGGCGGGGATGATGCCAAGCGACATGGAGGGGGCGCAGCCAATGGTTGAGTCATTTAAGCCGTTTGTTTCGCAAGCTATCAAACAGCAATACGCACCGCTCAATACTTATGCGCAGAGTGGAAAAATGGAGCAACGTGGCCCTGTTGGGTTTGATGCTGCGTTATTGCCTTTAATTGGTTTAAACGCCGACGAAGAAGTCACGTCAAACTGGGCTGCACGAGTGCGCGAAAATCTTGTGACAGATCGCAATAATGAGTATTACAACAATGTGTTAGCCCTGTTTGGATTAGGGTGGTACGACAACCAATATCGATTCAATAGCCAAGGAGAGTTGTTAGTGCCGTGGGCGGAGAATAGTCAGCAGTGAAGGTGAGCAGAGCATCGAGCCAACTTTCTGCAGCGCTTTTGAGTGTGCTTTGCTCCTCGGCGTGGGCCAGTGACGTTCCTTCGGTGTTT
Organism: Vibrio sp. CB1-5; assembly: GCF_059412285.1. NCBI lineage: Bacteria > Pseudomonadati > Pseudomonadota > Gammaproteobacteria > Vibrionales > Vibrionaceae > Vibrio > Vibrio sp. CB1-5. The sequence goes on from NZ_JBJHPB010000002.1 coordinate 166,097, forward strand.
TACCGTTCAGCTCCGGATTGGCTTGAAAACCAGATTGTGATTGGTGAGCTCAAACAAGATGAGACGCTTGTTGAATCCGCCGTCGAACGCTGGTTAGCGATTGCGCCAGATAGCCCTGAAGCCTTGTTTGCAAAGGCGCGCTGGTTGGTTAGAAACAACCAAGCCGATGAAGCAGGCGCGCTTTTTAGGCAGTTGAATGAACAAGCAGATCCTGCTTTGATTGCTGCCTTTGGCAATTATCTCGAATTGCATACTACCGAGCGAGATCAGTACAACCAAGCCATACTCTTGCAGCGTGGTGGGCAAAATGAAGCGGCGCTGAAGCTCTTTGAGGAGCTTTATGGCTCCGAGCGCCCTGATATTATTAGTGAACTCGATTACCTTGGGCTCAAGTCAACTTTTCCTGAGTATCAGGAACAGGTGCTTGAGGCGTATCAGCAGTTGGATCACGCTTTTCCCAATGTTGGTGAAATTCGTCTTGGTTTAGCTCGGCATCTCTCTCGCTATGGACGAGAGCCTGAAGCGTTAGCGATTTATCGCGATTTATCGAATGATTCTCGCCTTGGTGTGTTCGCCAGTACGCTCTGGATGACAGAGTTACAAACCGAGCCTATGTCTCAAGAGTGGATGGATGCACATGAGCGGATTGCCAGTTACCATCCAGATAACTTGAGTATCCAGCAGCAATACGAAACGGCTAAGCAGCGTTGGGAACGCGAAAAAACGCTACGTAAAGACCCGATATATCGTGGGAAATTGGTGGCATTTGAGCGAATCGAAAATCGTCAGTATGACGCGACCACATTTAAGGCACTGCAAGCGGCCAACCGCAAGTATCCGAATGATCCCGAAATTTTAGTCGCGCTCGGCCGTTACTATTACCACAACAATAATTATCAAGCTTCCGTGGATGCGTTCAAGCAAGCTCAAAAGCTTGATGACTCACCAGACTTGATTGATTTCTACCAATCCGAGCTAGACTCGATTCGCTTTTGGCAAGCGCTTGATGCTTCTAGGCGAGCTCTGAGTGCCGAGCAGTACAGCAAAGCGATGCAGCAAGCGGACTTAGCGCTGTCACTGGATGATACTGAACCTTTTGCTCATATCATCAAAGGGCAGATCTATCTGGTACAGCAAGAGTATAGCCAAGCGCATTTAGTGGCCAAAAAAGCACTGACCTTAGCGCCAGAAAACAGTTCTGCGCTGCAGCTCTTTGTACAAACTTACGCGCCAAATGAAGGTCATGAGGGCGAGTACGCCGCTCTGCAAACCCTCAAACCGGCACAGATCGAGCAAATAGCGACCTACGCAGCAGAGGTCGAACATCTTGTTGTCTACGGCAGATTGTTAAAAAGCCAAGTCCTACCAGAAAATGACCCGATATTTCGCGCGCAGTTTAGGCGCGTGCTCGACAGTGATGCTTATCTTCCTTGGGTGAAAAAAGATATTGCGGAGCAGTTGCTTCGGTTGGAGCAGCGTCGCTTGGCCGATACTTTGATGAGAGCGGCTTATCAGCAGCATCAAGACAATGAGCATACGCACGCCTTCACCCTATATTTGACAGGGCAGGGGCGCTGGGATGAGGCGTTTGAGGTTGTTAATCAGTCGCCTGCTCAACAGCTCACCTCTGCGGAACTCTCAACCTACTCTCGCGTGAAGCTTGAGTACTATCGCCAGCAAATTGCCAAACAACAGCTTAGAGGTGATGAGCTGATTGCGTTTATTGAACATGTCGCTCGCCATGATCGCCCAACTGCGATTGTGCTTTGGTCAGAAACGCCCTTTGACGATCGTGCCCAAGCCGAAATGGATGCAGTGAATATTGCCTCGCTCAGTACGCCTGAGTTAGAGCTTATGTCACAAGCGGCATTTGATATCGATAACGCCAGTTTTCACCAAGCTATTTATCAAGAAGCTCAGCAACGTCAAGCACTGTCAGACATTATTGAACAGCGCCAAAGTTTGTTTGATGCCGATAGATTGCTGGCTGAAAACCAGGTTGAAGCCGCTTCAGAGATTTATCTGGCACGCCTTAATGACGGCGTTGTGCTATCTCAAGAAAGGCTCAGTGCTTGGCTTAGTGCTGCACCTCAATACATTGCTCCTGTCTTGGATATTCAAGCGAAGCGCGTGTTCGAGCTTAGCAATGAGCAAATGGTTAGTAGTTTGACTTTGGCGCTGGAGACGGACAATCAGCCTTATATTAACTTTTTCAACAACCACTTGCCCTTAAAGCAGCTTAACGCCTTCAACTATTGGCAACTGCAAGAAGCGTCTCTATCTCAATCCAAAGACGCGTTGACTCAGCAGTATTCGCGTCAGGCTTTGCTTTTGGATGACAAAGAGCGCTTGGGTTTAACCCGAGTTCGAGATATTGGTAGCGCATATCGTGATGCCGACGATAACTGGATGACTAACGACATCATTGCCACGCTCGATAGGATTGATGAACGTCACCAATCTTATTTCATTGTGGGTGCAGAGTTTAATAATGTGCCGGGTGGCTCTAAATACCTCACTGTGCCTTTTGAGCTTGGCATTGCTATCCCTGAGTGGGATGGACGACTCAAGCTTCGTACGGATAGTGTTTATCTCAATAGCGGCTCGCTGACGTACTATGACACTAATGTTGAGTTCGAGCGCGACCGAGTGGGACAAGCCTTCTCTGTTGGCTGGGAAGCCGAGAATTGGCAAGCGGATATTGGTACCACGCCTGTTGGCTTTCGTTATACCGACTGGGTAGGGGGCATTGAAGGGAGCACTGAGTGGGGAGATGTGACCTTACGTGGCAACGTCTCTAAGCGTCCTGTTACGGCGAGCTTTATCTCTTATTCCGGACTATCGGTGACAGAAACCTCTGGAGTGACTACTGAGTTCGGTGGTGTGATTCGCACTGGCGCCACGGTGAGCGCCTCCTGGAATGATGGGCGTCCATACGGCGTTTGGGGCTATCTTGAGTATCATCAGTTAACCGGTAACAATGTGGCCGATAACGATAGAACCTCTGGCATGTTAGGGAGTTACTATAACTTTGTTAGTAGCGATGATGAGGTGTTTTCGTTAGGTGGAACCGTGTTTTACATGGGGTATGATAAAAACGTCAATGAGGTGATCATTAGTCATGGCAAATACTACAGTCCGCAAAGCTACACGTCATTTGCTTTACCTATCTCATACTATCGCCGGCACAGTTTCGATTGGACCTACGGGGTGAGGGGAACAGTCTCGTTTTCCAATGCCTCGTTTGATGCCCCGTACAACATTCCCGGTGGTGCCGCTTCCTCATCAACAGGGGTTAGTGCTGGTCTTCAGTTATATACAGAGTACCGGGTGAGCGATCACTGGAGTTTTGTTGGCTATGTGTCGCAGCAATTTTCGAGTGATTACCAACCGAGTGTGTTTAACGTATATCTCAAGTATCACTTTGATGCGAATTGGCGTAAAGCTCGACTACAGCCCGATCCGCTAAGACTGTACGCGGACTATTTCTAGTCCGCGCATTTCGTATCTCATCGAGTTTACTGCGGACGCTGCTTGAAGAATTTAGCGCGCTGTTTGACCCATTTGTTTGCCCAGTCGACTGGCGCATTTTGGTAAGCGCGTTCAACGGTTTGATTTAAAACGCGCACTGATGGAACATAGTTGAGCGCCTGTTGAGCCTTGCCCAGCTTAGCGATGTCGTTGTCCGTCAATGAGCGGGCGACGAACATCAGTGAATTGAGGTAAACCGTTCCTGATTCAGAGCTTTCGGTAGCGGTGTCGGTAAATAATGCCATTCCTTCTCTATTCATTGCCCAGCGCTCGCCAAGTCCAGGGTAGCGCATGGTGTCAATATGCTCACCATCGATATAGAGCTTGTAAACCACATCGCCAGTTTCAGAGGTGTAGAACACAAGACCAATACGGTACCAAGTGTTAGCGACAATAGCGCCTGCGTAATTTGGATTAAGCCCGATTTCACCGTCTGGTGAGAGGAAAATATCAGGTGCAACGCTACCTGGTTCAGCGTCAATAATTGCACGGTATTTTTCATCTTCGGCGTCTTGCTCTGGCCACAAGACATCGAATACTAAAGTGTAGTTTGATAGTCTATTGAGATTAGCAAAATCACCGTTAGCGGCAACGTCGGTAGCCAGCTTAAAACTACCGGTTTTTAATGTGTTCAGCTCGCCAAGTTCAATCACTGAAGCATTGCTACCGTCGGGAAGCTGCGGTAAAGCAAAAGACTCGGTGGTACCACAGCGCAACAGTTCACTATTGCAAAGCTGTTGCTCATCCGACGTATTCGTAAGCGTAAGACTCGAAGCGATGTTTTGCTTTGGTGCAAAGATATCGCTCGTATCATCAAAATTCCAAACCGAGGTTATATTCGGGGCGTTTTCATCACAACTGAACAGTAGCTCGTCAGTGTCGATGTATTGGCAGTTTGCGGTACGTTTACGGGCATAGGCATCAAAAATCTCCCAAGCTTCGCCAACAAACTCGGCATCTTCTTTAAGATAGTAACTGCCGTTAAAGAACCGTTCAGGGTTCCAAGCCGCGGATTTAAAGAGGCCTACTTGATAGGTCTTGGCTGAATCGATATCGCCTAGTGCTGGACCATGGTAATCAAGACCACTTTCATAATTGAGCATAGCGCTAAGCGCTTCGCCTGATACGCTCACTTGATACAGTGATGAGAAACCAGGCGTATTAGCAGGCTGGCGCTCAATCGGGTAGGCGTGATGAAAGTCTTCTTGGGTCAATGAGCCTGGAGCCCAGATCTCGCTATCTTCAATTTCTCCGCGATTGAGGAAGCTGGCATCTATTTGATAATTGATCCCTGATTTGGGTGCAGTAAAGTCGGTCAAACTGTCATGCAGAATATCCAAGATACCATCGCGGCTTGGTTGTTTGAGCGATACCGCAATCTCGGTGTTCGCATCGGGAGCGTAAGTTCCCATGATGCCATCAATACGACGTTTGGTTGTCTCGTTAATCGGTAACGATTCGGTAATGTCGAGTTCGGCAATGGTTTCGGGCGCTATTGCGGTTTTAGTGGCGAGGTCAAACGTTATGGTGACGTCAGTGTAACCTTTGGCATTAAAATCAGGCAGCAGTACTGTCGTGCCGTTTACTCTAGTGGTCTTTGGTGAGTCGTGAGTGTGTCCGCCGAGCACAAGATCGATACCGTCAACAAAAGTAGCCAATGCGACATCGGTGCCATGGCCAAGGTGGCTGAGCATCACCATATAGTCCACTTGATCGCCATAATCGGCAATGATCTCGCGTGCACGCTCGTTCCAGTCCCAACGCATTCTGAAATCGTCAATAAAGTCTACTTGCGGCTTAATCTCTTCATCTAGCTCATTCCAAGGCCCTGACGTCATGCCAAATACACCTACCTTAATACAGCCGACTTGTGCAATAGCAAAGTCGACCCCTGTAAATCCCGCAGGGTCATTACCATAGTATTCGGTGTTGGAGGCAAGGACTGTTGATATATCATCTTTTGCGTACTCCAGTAATTGCTCAGGTCCCCAGGCAAAGTCGTGATTACCAATCACGCGATAATCAAACTCCAAAGCTTGCGTGGCCTCAAGCGTGGCGTAGCCCTCTGATAATTGCTCGGCAACCGTCCCTTTCTCATAGTCATCACCACCGTTGGTAAACAGGGTGTAGGGCTCTTCGGCAAGCGCGTCGACATGAACTTGTTTGATTTTGCTATAGAACTGCTCACGATAACCAAAGTGGCCGTGTAGGTCAGCGACGTGGATAAAGCGAATGGTCTGCGTGCCGGCACTGGTGTCACAGGCTGGCCCATGAGACTTAGTTGGTGCAACTGGAATGGGATCGCCAAGCGAGACGCTGGTTTCATCGTTACAACCAGAGAGCAATGTTGCGGATAGGGCGCTGCCCAATGCGAGCAATGTAAAGCGGGTACGTATCATCGAAAAACCATAGCTAATCAAAGTGGAGAGCAAAAGCTTGCATAGGATACCAGATTCTGGTTGGTGAATTATCACTAGCAATGGAGTTATTGTTGGGTTTTATGTGGTGGTTCGCATTCAACAGTGTTTGGGGGAGAGGATTTGCGGGTAGTAAACGCATATCGAGATGTATTGGAGCTGCCTTAGGCGCTATTGGTTGGGGCGGTATAATGGCTGAGCGCCAATAAATCCTGTGAATTTTTTGCGTTAAGTAAGGAAACTGTAAGAAAATGGGGGTTTCCTCCAATGTTTCTGCTTCAATGCCTTGCTGTGATGGCGCGGCATTGGTACATTTAGTGCAATTTTTGTCTTCTAATTCTTGCAGGACGAGCGAAGAATATGTTTAAAAAACTGCGTGGCATGTTTTCTAACGACCTATCGATTGATTTAGGTACTGCCAACACACTGATTTATGTAAAAGGACAGGGTATCGTCCTAGACGAGCCTTCTGTTGTAGCTATCCGCCAAGACCGTGCGGGTTCAGCCAAAAGCGTTGCGGCCGTCGGTCATGCAGCGAAACAGATGCTAGGTCGTACACCTGGCAACATTTCTGCCATTCGTCCAATGAAAGACGGCGTAATTGCTGATTTCTACGTGACTGAAAAAATGCTTCAGCACTTCATTAAGCAAGTTCACGACAACAGCGTATTGAAGCCAAGCCCACGCGTACTCGTATGTGTGCCTTGTGGTTCTACCCAAGTTGAGCGTCGTGCAATTCGCGAGTCTGCGCTGGGTGCGGGTGCTCGCGAAGTCTACCTCATTGATGAGCCGATGGCGGCTGCAATTGGTGCTGGCCTGCGCGTTTCAGAACCTACGGGTTCGATGGTGGTCGATATCGGCGGCGGTACAACGGAAGTAGCGGTTATCTCACTAAATGGTGTGGTTTACTCGTCGTCAGTTCGTATCGGTGGTGACCGTTTTGATGAAGCGATCATCAACTACGTGCGTCGTAACTATGGCAGCTTGATCGGTGAAGCAACGGCTGAGAAGATCAAACACGAAATCGGTTCTGCGTACCCTGGTGACACGGTGGAAGAGATCGAAGTTCGTGGTCGTAACCTAGCTGAAGGTGTGCCACGTAGCTTTAGCCTAAACTCAAACGAGATCCTAGAAGCGCTTCAAGAGCCGCTAACAGGTATTGTTTCGGCAGTAATGGTCGCATTAGAGCAGTGTCCGCCAGAGCTGGCATCAGATATCTCAGAAAACGGCATGGTATTAACGGGCGGTGGTGCACTACTTCGCGATCTAGACCGACTACTGACTGAAGAAACGGGTATTCCTGTTGTTATCGCTGAAGATCCACTGACCTGTGTGGCTCGCGGTGGCGGTAAAGCGCTTGAGATGATCGACATGCACGGTGGCGATCTATTTACTGAAGAATAATGGTTTCTCTCTAGTTTTGGTGTGGTACTGAAACTAGAGTCCGCATCAAGGTTATGAGTACATGAAACCAATATTTGGTCGAGGTCCGTCCTTACAACTTCGGTTATTTCTTGCTGTAACTCTATCAGCCGGCTTAATGCTGGCTGATAGTCGTTTAGACACATTCTCCAATTTCCGCTATTTGCTGAACAGTGCCGTTGCGCCTATTCAATATACTGCCAACTTACCGCGCAGCATGTTCGATGGGGTCTATGAGCGTCTCAATACTCGTCAAGGCTTAGCTGAGCAAAACATCAACCTCAAACGTGAAGTGCTGCGTTTGAAAAGCGACCTTATCTTGCTCGATCAATATCGCGAAGAGAACCAGCGTTTCCGTGAACTACTTGGCTCATCTTTTGTGAGAGATGAGAAGAAAGTGGTTACCGAGGTGATGGCGGTGGACACCTCTCCTTATCGTCACCAAGTTGTGATTGATAAAGGTCGTATTGATGGTGTCTACGAAGGCCAACCGGTTATTAATGAAAACGGTATTGTTGGTCAGGTGACGTTCGTTGGGGCGCACAATAGTCGAATTATGCTACTGACGGACACTAACAGCGCGATCCCAGTACAGGTGATCCGCAATGACATCCGTGTTATTGGCTCTGGTAACGGTTCTATTGATGAGATCCAGCTGGAGCACATTCCGACCAGTACCGATATTCAACCCGACGATCTTCTTGTGACGTCTGGTCTTGGTGGTATTTATCCTGAAGGGTATCCCGTGGCACACGTTAAATCGGTGCAACGTGATAATCGTCGTGAGTTCGCTAATATCATCGCTGAGCCCGTGGTTGATTTTGACCGTTTGCGCTACCTACTTTTGATCTGGCCGAATAATGATAGGCAGCAGCAGGAAGTAGAAGATATCCTCAATGCAGAATAAAGGATTAACACACAATTATGACTAACCGCTCTTTTCGCAGTCATATGGTGATTGGCACGTCGCTGCTGGTGGCGTTGGTGCTGCAAACCATCCCATGGCCGGGCGTTTTGGATTTTATTCGCCCTTCATGGCTATTTTTAGTGCTCGGTTACTGGGTGCTAGCACTGCCGCACCGCGTAAATGTGGGTACTGCCTTGTTTGTCGGGTTAGTGTGGGATTTACTTGTCGGCTCGACCCTTGGTATACGCGGCATGATGATGTCGATTGTGGTGTACGTCATCGCGCTTAACTTTTTAGTGTTACGAAACATGGCATTGTGGCAGCAGGCTACCATTATGGCGCTGTTGTCTATGGTGCTCGAAGTGTGCATCTTTTTCGGCGAGTATTTGATCCAAGACGTGACTTTTAATCCAATGTCGCTGTGGAGTGGATTGATTAACTGTATACTCTGGCCATGGATGTTTTTACTGCTACGTCGAGTAAGAAGGCATTGGCATGTCAGATAGTAAGCTAGTATCACGCGTTGTATTGGCGTCCACATCACCGCGCCGTAGAGAGTTATTGACTCAACTGGGCTACGAATTTTCTATTGTTAGCCCAGATATTGAAGAGCAGCGTCAAGATAGTGAAGCGCCAGAAGAATACGTGGCGCGTTTGTCGCTAGAAAAGGCACAGGCAGGGCTTGCTTTGAGTCATCAAGACAGTGTGGTTGTGGGTTCCGATACCGTGGTTGTGCTTGATGGTCATGTATTAGAAAAACCGAACGACGTTGACCATGCCAATCGCATGCTAAGTAGCATGTCAGGTCAAAAACACCAAGTGCTGACAGCGGTCAGCGTGGTAAGCAAATTAAAGCAAGCATCGGTGGTGGTGACCACGGATGTGTGGTTCAAAACACTCAGCCAACAAGAAATAGAACGATATTGGCAAAGTGGTGAACCGAAAGATAAAGCTGGCAGTTATGGTATCCAAGGATTAGGTGGGCGTTTTGTTACTCGGATCGAGGGCAGCTATTACGCCGTAGTGGGACTGCCGCTGTATGAAACTGACCAGCTCTTGCAAGAATTTATAAATAATTAAAATAATTGAGGTGCGCTCATGAGTGCAGAGCTGTTGATAAACGTAACTCCCAGTGAAACAAGAGTTGCGATGATAGAGAGTGGAATTCTTCAAGAAGTCCACATTGAACGCGAAGCCAAACGAGGCATCGTGGGGAACATCTACAAAGGTAAAGTCAGTCGCGTGCTTCCGGGGATGCAAGCGGCGTTCGTCGACATCGGTCTTGAAAAGGCCGCGTTTCTTCATGCTTCCGATATCGTCCCTCACACCGAATGCGTCGCTGAGAACGAGAAAAAACAGTTTCAAGTACGCGACATCTCTGAGCTAGTCCGTCAAGGGCAAGACATTGTGGTGCAAGTGGTCAAAGACCCACTGGGCACCAAAGGCGCTCGTCTAACAACAGACATCACTCTACCCTCACGATACTTGGTGTTTATGCCTGGCGCGAGCCACGTAGGTGTGTCGCAGCGTATTGAAAGTGAAGATGAACGCCTACGTCTTAAGCGAGTGGTGGCCGATTACTGCGATGAGAATGGCGGGTTCATCATTCGTACCGCAGCCGAGGGTGCAAATGAGAAAGAACTGGCGCAAGATGCCGCGTTTCTTAAGCGTTTGTGGACTAAAATCAACGAGCGCCGTACTAAATACAAGACACGTTCGACCTTGTATGGTGAGCTAGGCTTAGCACATCGTATCTTGCGTGATTTCGTTGGTACCGAAATCACCCGAATTCAGGTCGATTCCCGTTTGATATTCGAGAGTCTAAAAGAGTTTACCAGTGAGTTTGTTCCAGAATTAGAGTCACTGTTAGAACTCTATGAAGGTGATAAGCCGATTTTCGACATGTTCGATACGGAGAACGAAATTCAGCGCTCACTGGAGCGCAAGGTCGATCTTAAATCCGGTGGCTATCTGATCATCGATCAAACTGAAGCCATGACCACGGTAGACATTAATACAGGTGCATTCGTTGGTCGACGTAATCTGGAAGAGACCATCTTTAACACCAATGTTGAAGCGACTCAAGCGATTGCTCGCCAACTGAGACTGCGTAACCTAGGTGGTATCATCATTATCGATTTCATTGACATGGGGCTGGATGAGCACCGTCAACGTGTTTTATCTTCTCTTGAAGCAGCTCTATCAAAAGATCGTGTAAAAACCAACATCAATGGCTTTACCCAGCTTGGTCTGGTGGAAATGACCCGAAAGCGTACCCGCGAAAGTATTGAACATGTATTGTGTAGCGGTTGTCCAACTTGTGAAGGTCGTGGTTCGGTGAAAACGGTGGAAACCGTCTGTTATGAGATCCTACGTGAAATCACTCGAGTCAATCGAGCTTATGATGCAGACAAGTTTGTGGTCTATGCGGCACCTGCTGTTGCGGAAGCGCTAGAGGGTGAAGAGTCACATGCACTCGCCGAGCTTGAAGTCTTTATTGGTAAGCAAGTTCGAATTCAAGCGGAACCACTGTATATTCAAGAACAATTTGATGTTGTTATGATGTGATGAGAAATTTGTGAGTCCTCGCGTTAATCAAATCATACGCCTATTTCTCTGGCTAATATTGACCGTGCTGGTGTTACTTGCCTCCACGGTCACAGTGCTGCGTGTCGGCCTGCCTCAACTGAACAAAGTTCAACCTGAAATCGTCACTTGGATAAACCAATCCACGGGAATGAATGTCTCGCTTAAGGACGTGCGCGGTTTTTGGCGTAATACTCACCCCTCAATTTCTCTGCAAGGAGTATCAGTTGGTCTCCCTGATAGTCCTGAAACCCAGTTTGAAGTTTCCAACCTTGAACTCGAGTTCGATCTAATACAAACCGTGTTGCAGCGCCAGCCTGTATTGGCGGATATGGTGATCAACGGCATGACGCTGGATGTTCGCTCGGTGGATCTGCTCAAGGCGGCGGAGAGTAAACCGTCCGAGCTGGCAACCAACGCACCAGCGAAAAGTGGTGAGCAGTTGATCCAGCGTTTGGATAACTTATTGTTGAGACAGCTTGACCGATTCACGGTAGCGGACTCGACTATCCACTACACCTCTATTTCTGATGAAGCTCGTCAGTTAGATATTGAGAATTTGCAATGGCGTAACGAAAAACGTCGCCACTTAGCGCAAGGCGTGGTGTCCATCGCCGATGCCAATCTTAATGCGCTCGAAGTGCGAGCAGACTTTGTTGATAATGGCTCTCTCACCAGTGTGACTGGCGACTTTTATGTCACTGTGGATGAGATGTCGCTGTCTCCTTGGCTATCGGATGAGCAGAAGCAGCAAACGGGCATTGAATCAGGATCGGTCAGTCTAAGAGCTTGGCTTGAGCTAGATAATAGCAAAGCAAAAGAAGTCTATTTGGATGTGCTTCCTTCTGAACTTAGTTGGAAAAGAGATAATCAGCAACATGACCTCATCGTTGAGTCTGCGGTATTACATCTACTGCCATCTACGTCGGGTTGGCAACTGAATGTTCACCAAGTACAGGCTCGTACTGATGAAGTTACCTGGCCTGAGTTGGATATTGCCGTTGATTGGAATCGTGATAATCAATGGCAAGTCAATATCTCCGAGCTTGATGTTGATAGCTTAAAACCATTGGCGACATTGGCTAATAACGAGAATATAGATCAATGGCTGTCGAGACTTAACCCAGGCGGCCGTATTGAAGACATCCGTGTTTCTCAACTTGCTGGTACTGATTCGATTAAGTATTCGGCGTCATTAAAACAAATGTCGCTATCTCAATGGGGACTATTACCTGGATTTTCTCATGTTTCAGGCCATCTACGTGGTAATACTGAACGTGCTTATGCGCGAGTGTCGGTTATCGATGATAAGTTCCCATACGGAGATGTGTTTCAAGCGCCACTGAATATCAAGCAAGGCTTAGTCGACATTCACTGGGAAAACCATGGTGAGCAAGGCTGGTCACTATGGTCGGATAAAGTGACAGCTGCCACGCCTGATCTTCAAGTTCTGGGGGCATTTAGGCTCGATTTCCCTAAAAATGACAGTCCGTTCTTGTCCTTTTATGCCGAAGCGGATCTGTACAACGCAGGGGAAGTGTGGCGGTACCTGCCAACTCTAGCAATGGGGCAGAGCTTAACAGACTATCTATCCGCGGCAATTCAAGCAGGTCGCGTGAACACCTCTAAGCTTTTGTGGTACGGCAAGCTTTCTGATTTCCCGTATCGTGACAACAACGGTATGTTCCAAGCGTTTGTAGGCCTTCGTGATGCCAAGTTTAGTTTTGATACCAATTGGCCACCGCTGACGGATCTTCAACTTGATTTACTGTTCCAAAACGAGAGCATGTATCTTGATTCGCGCTCAGCAACCTTGATGGATGTTCAAGGTAAGCGAATTACCGGACGAATTCCTGAGCTTCGCGGTGATGGTCACCTAGAAATTGAGGCTAAAGCTACCGGTCAAGGCAGTGCAGTCCGAGATTATATGACCGCTTCACCTTTGGTAGACTCGGTCGGTGCGGCATTAACCGCGGTTCAAGTCGGTGGTGACGTAACCGCTGATTTTCAGCTCTACATTCCGTTTGGTGGTGATGACACGCCATCTAGAGCTTGGGGTCACGCAGACCTTAGCAATAATCATGTTGAGATTGATGCACCGCCTATGACGTTGGAGCAGGTCTCTGGTCGCATAGAGTTTGATAATGACGTAGTTAGGGCAACGGGACTGTCTGCGAACTTACTTGACCAGCCAATCAACTTGGACTTCCAAGGGCAGAACGCAAGCAAAGGCTACGCAGTGAAGATCAACTCAGTTGGCGATTGGAGCACCAAGCCCCTAGAGCCTTACATTGGCGATAAGGTCGTAAGCCGCTTGGCAGGGCACGCACCTTGGCACCTAGATGTGGACATCCAGCTTAATGATGTAGGCTTTACCTATCAACTGGACTTAGATGCCAACCTTGCGACGATTGCCAGTGATTATCCTTATCCGCTCAGTAAGTCGTTTGGTGATGCTGGCAAGGCAAGGCTGCAAGCCTCTGGAAATCAGGAAAACATCACCGCTCGCTTGCAACTGCCATCGGTAAAATACCAGACTGAGATTGATATTACCCAACAAGTTCCTGTGCTGAAGGCGACCAACCTAGTGCTTGGGGAGGGCGGATTTAAAATTAGCCCAATCCTTGGCCATCACTTCCAAGTGCGTTCTGATACTATCGATTTTGATAAATGGGCAGAGGTATTTGAAGAGCCACCGAGCGATAAAAAAGCGGTGCTGGATGACTTGCCTAAGCCAGAACTGCCATTGCCAAAACGTGCCAGTGTCGAAGCTAAAGAGCTGATATTAGGCGGAATTGAATGGCACGATGTTAATTTCGATGCTAGATATAAAAAAGGTGGTTGGCAGTTTGCTCTGGATAGCCAAGAGGCAAAAGGCGAGGCCAGTTACAGTGATAACAACGAGCTGCATGTTGCATTGAGCCGTTTACATATTTATGTACCCGAGCTTGATGAGATTGCCGAGCAAGATGAGTCGATCATCACCCAAGAAAACCCAGACGCACCGAGTGTGACTGATTTTGAGCGTTCCTTGTTTGAAGCGCTACCCGATACCTTGTTGACCATCGATAACTTTTGGTTCCAAGGTTACAAAGTAGGTAAGGTCGACATGGATGTGTCTAGGCAGGGCAATAAGCTGGTTTGGAACAAGCTGCAACTCTCTAGCGGTGCCAACCTAGTGGATATCGATGGTAACTGGATGGTGTCAGGTGATCAAAATAAGACTCAAGTGAACTTCGCGGTAAAAGGTGAAAACAACAGCGATCTCATGGAGCGTTTTGGTATCACTACGGGTATTCAACGTGCGCCGTTTGAAATGAAAGCCAAACTTGATTGGGATGGAGCGCCTTGGTCTATGCGCCTTGATACCGTTAATGGTGATATGAATACCAAGCTTGGCAAAGGGGTGATCTCCGACGTTAGCGGCGCGGCGCGACTACTTGGTTTGTTTAGTCTTGACTCTATTATTCGCAAGATGCAGCTCGATTTCTCGGATGTATTTGATAAAGGCATGGCCTTTAACTCGATAACAGGTAGCGGCCGAGTGCGTGATGGTGTGTTTGTCACCAACGACATTAAGATGGATGCGGTAGCCGGTGATATGAGAATCAAAGGTTTGGCTGATCTTTCTAAACAAACTGTAGATGCAGAGGTGAGCTTCACCCCTGATATGACCTCGGGTATTCCTATCATCACCGCGTTTGCGGTAACGCCACAAACGGCGTTAGTCGTGCTGGCTGTGACGACAGTGATCTCGCCTGTCGTTGAGGTAGTAACGCAAGTCAACTACTCGGTAAAAGGGCCGCTTGACTCCCCGACAGTTAGTGAAATATCCCGCAGTAGCGGTGAATACACGCTGCCTGAGGATCTTAAGAAGGAGAAATAAGTCGTCTATGAGCATGGAACGCTTTGGAATCATACAAATGACCTCGGGGCCTGACCCGCAACGTAACTTTGAGCATATTGAGCAAAAAGTCGCGTTTTTGGCAGACAAAGGTATGCGCTGGATACTAACGCCTGAAAATGCGTTGGTATTCGGTCAACGTCGAGACTACCACCAACACGCAGAATACTTGGGTAAAGGGGAGTTTCAAACCAAACTCGCCAATCTTGCTAAGCAATATAGCGTGAATCTGATCATTGGCAGCTTTCCTATTCGTATTTCTGAAAGCGAAGTGTCGACCACCACGCTGGTCTTTGACAGTAATGGTCAGCGTATGAATCATTATGACAAGTTGCACATGTTTGACGTCGATGTGAATGACGCCCACAAGACTTACCGAGAGTCCGAAACCTTTAAGGCTGGGGGCAATATCGCTATGGTGCCGACAGATTTTGGCGCGATTGGGTTATCTATCTGTTATGATTTGCGCTTTCCACATTTGTACTGTGCACTCAGGTCGCAAGGCGCGAATGTGATTGTCGTGCCAGCTGCGTTTACCGCGGTGACGGGCAAAGCACATTGGGAAGTGTTGCTGCGAGCAAGAGCTATTGAAAACCAGTGTTGGATCGTTGCCGCCAATCAATGCGGTACCCACCCATGCGGTCGAGAGACTTGGGGACGCTCTATGGTGGTGTCTCCTTGGGGCGAGATCCAAGGCCAACTTGAACAGCAAGCGGGCACCATTACTGCCGAATTGAATTTTGATGTGGTCGAAGAGGTAAGACAGAGCATGCCTGTCGCCAAACATATCCGCTTCGAGCAACATCTCCACTAATTATACTTATTAAGAGCAATCAAATATGGAACGCATAGAAGACGCGCTACTAGGCCCAACCGGTCTCTCTGAGCAAGATATTGAAGCTACACTGGCGAGCATTGCGACTCGCCAAATTGACTATGCAGATATCTACTTTCAATCCAGCTGGCACGAATCTTTAGTTCTTGAAGACAGCATCATCAAAGATGGCTCTTTCAACATTGATCGCGGTGTGGGTGTGCGCGCTGTGACTGGTGAGAAAACTGGTTTTGCGTATTCCGACCAAATCACCCTTGATGGGCTGAGTCAGAGCGCTATCGCAGCCCGCGGTATTGCTCAACAAGGTCAAAGCGCTCAAGTGAAAGCGCTGACTCGCAGCGACAACCAAGCTTATTATGCGGCAGTGAACCCGTTGGAAAGCTGGGAAAAGCAGCAAAAGACAGAGCTTCTGAAACAACTGGATGCTTACATCCGCACCAAAGAGCCATTGGTTAAAGAAGTGTCAGTGAGCCTGAGCGGTGTGTATGAACAGATGTTGGTTGCGGCAACCGATGGCACCTTTGCGGGTGATGTTCGTCCATTGGTTCGTTTGTCGATTAGCGTACTGGCGCAAAAAGGCGAGCGTCGCGAACGTGGCAGCGCGGGTGGTGGTGGCCGATATGGTTATGATTTCTTCCTATCAACGGAAGAAGGCCAGCAGGTTGCTTACAACTACGCTGACGAAGCGATTCGCCAAGCGCTGGTTAACCTTGAGGCGATTGACGCTCCAGCGGGCATGATGCCAGTAGTACTCGGTGCGGGTTGGCCGGGCGTACTGCTGCATGAAGCGGTAGGTCACGGTTTAGAAGGCGACTTTAACCGCAAAGAATCTTCAGTCTTCTCTGGCAAGGTTGGCGAGCAAGTCACTTCAAACCTTTGTACCATTGTTGATGATGGTACGCTGCAAGATTTGCGCGGCTCGCTTAACGTCGATGATGAAGGTGTACACGGTCAGTACAATACTCTAATCGAAAATGGTGTATTGAAAGGCTACCTACAAGACAAGCTTAATGCACGTCTTATGGGCGTGAACCCAACGGGTAATGCACGCCGTGAGTCTTATGCTCATTTGCCAATGCCGCGTATGACCAACACTTACATGCTGCCTGGTGAGCACTCTCCTGAAGAGATCATCTCAACGGTGAAGAAAGGCCTGTATGCACCAAACTTTGGTGGCGGTCAGGTGGACATCACTTCGGGTAAGTTTGTGTTCTCAGCCTCAGAGGCGTACTTGATTGAGGATGGTAAGATCACTGCTCCTGTGAAAGGCGCAACGCTGATTGGCTCGGGCATTGAAGCGATGCAGCAAGTGTCCATGGTTGGTAATGACCTAGCGATTGACCGTGGTGTCGGTGTGTGTGGCAAAGCAGGACAAAGCCTGCCAGTCGGTGTCGGTCAGCCAAGTTTGAAGTTGGATGCGCTAACTGTTGGTGGTACGGACTAACTTTCCTCGCATTGTCACAATTACTGTCTGCGATATACCGTCACTCGACATCTCGTCATTTGATATATCGTCATCCTCGCGAAAGCGAGGATCTCCTACAGCGCGTCATATGCGGGAAGAGATCCCCTTTTTCAAGGGGATGACGAAGTATTATCATCCTAATATCGACTCACAAATTCTCCTCAGCAAACTCCGCCAGTCGACTTCTCACTACACCATTGAGATGAATATTGGCACTGCCACCAAAGTTCTTAAATCGCTCTACCATGTATGTCAGTCCCGATGTTACTGGCGTTAAATAAGGCGAATCAATCTGCGCTAAGTTACCAGAACAAACAATCTTGGTGCCTTCACCACAGCGTGTGATGATGGTTTTGATTTGCGATGCGGTTAGGTTTTGGCACTCATCAAGCAATACAAACGCATTTTGAATCGAGCGGCCGCGCATAAAGTTAATCGACTTGAATTGAATGTTAGCCTTATCGCAAATGTACTTAAGAGAGCCTTCAGTGCAGTGATCATTCTTGTGTAGCGCTTCAAGGGTATCGGTGATCGCCGCCAACCACGGCATCATCTTCTCTTCTTCAGTGCCCGGTAGGAAACCGATTGACTCACCAATATCTGGCGTGTTTCGGGTCACGATGATCTTATCGAACATGTCACGCTCTATGGTCATTTCTAGTGCAGCGGCCATGGCAAGCAAGGTTTTACCACTGCCCGCTGCACCCGTGAGAATGACTAGGTCAATGTCCGGGTCGAGCAGGGCGTCCATCGCCATGCCTTGATAGATGTTTTTCGGCCTGATACCCCACGCTTGACGGCACAGCATGCGTTCTTGGCTTAAGTCACGAATCGTCACTTTATCACCGTCGATGTCGGCCACTCGCCCGGCAAAATCGCTCGACTCGTCGATGAGGTATTGGTTGATGAAGGTTGGGTCAACCGCCTCTCGGTCGAAGGTGTGATAGGTCTTGCTGGCTAGGGTTTTGGTCTCGACTTCATTAATGTGTTCCCAAAACGTGCCTTGCGATTTTTGAAAGCCTTTGGTTAGGTACTGCACATCGTCAATCAGTTGGTCGGTTCGATAATCTTCTACAAAACGCACGCCAGCGCCTTTGGCGCGCAGTCGCATATTGATGTCTTTTGTCACCAACACCACTTCGCGTGGTGAACGTTTGTTTTGCAGATAGAGCACCGCATTTAGGATCCGATTGTCACCCTCTTTATCGGCAAAGGCTTTGACGGTTTCTTGCAGTACGTAATCGGCGAGGATAGAGAGGGTGCCCGTTGCGTCTATATTGCTGGAAAAGGGAATGCCTTCAGAGATCTCATCGGGCGTGGCGTCTTTAAAAATGTCTTCTAGAGCTCGAATGGCGACACGAGCATCACGCGCGACATCGCGTTTGCTGTCTTTTATTCGGTCGAGTTCTTCGAGAACGGTCATCGGAATGACGACGTCGTGTTCCTTGAATGAAAAAATGGCGTGAGGTTCGTGGAGAAGGATGTTGGTGTCGAGAACGAAAATTTTACGGTCGGTATCGCCCATAGAGTCTCCTTGCCGCAACTGGTGCTTGTCCTTTGCGGTTAACTCAGATAGCGATCGAGTCAGACTGTCTGTCCACATTTGCTGCTTCTAGAAAACTCAACGCTTCCAGCTAATTCACTAGTGTTAGCAATGTTGGGGATCTATGCTGGCTCTGATGTCCTATCTTAGTGAGTCAACCGTGTTACGTTCAATTGAAGTGAGTCCAAATTGAACCTGATTCCCTGTAAGGCTAACGAGGGAGGTGACTATCAGAGCTTGGCGAGTAGTCACATGTCGTTAACGTTTACATTCTGAGTATAAGTGAAAAGTGTCACTTTCGTTCTCAGAAATGACACTGTTTTTTTGCAGTTTGATGTCAACCACGACAATTCAAAAAAAACTCAGCTTTTCCTTGTAATTGGCGTGACCTGTATCACGCCTTCAAGTAAGATTAGCGACCTTTCATCTAGGGGATGGGGTGAGCAAATTTTGCACTATCGCCTACTATTATTTGGGCGGAGTATTGAGCTCAGTGTGTCACGACTTGGCAGGCTGCGTTACCGCTGAAATAACAAAAATCGACACGAATTGAGGTAGTCTCTCTATGACATTTGCTTTAGGGCAGCGCTGGATTAGCGATACGGAAAGTGATTTAGGTTTGGGTACGGTCGTCGCACTGGATGCGAGAACAGTATCACTCATGTTTGCAGCATCAGAAGAGAATCGCGTATACGCTCGTAGTGATGCGCCTGTCACCCGAGTTACGTTTAATGTCGGTGATGTCATTGAGTGCCAAGAAGGCTGGTCGCTAGAAGTGGAAGAAGTGATCGAAGACCAAGGTATCTTCACTTATGTAGGTACACGTCAAGACACTGAAGAAGCGAATATCGCTCTACGTGAGATCTTCTTAAGCCACCAAATTCGCTTTAATAAGCCACAGGACAAATTGTTCGCGGGTCAAATCGACCGTATGGACAACTTCGTGCTGCGTTACCGCGCGCTGAGCAATCAGTATGAGCAACACAAGAGCCCAATGCGTGGTCTGTGTGGTATGCGTGCTGGTCTTATTCCGCACCAGCTATTCATTGCCCACGAAGTGGGACGCCGTTACGCGCCTCGCGTGCTGCTTGCCGATGAAGTAGGCCTAGGTAAGACCATTGAAGCGGGCATGATCATTCACCAACAGGTGTTATCGGGTCGTGCACAGCGTGTGTTGATCGTGGTGCCAGAAACCCTTCAGCACCAGTGGCTAGTCGAAATGATGCGTCGCTTTAACCTGCACTTCTCTATCTTTGATGAAGAGCGTTGTATTGAAGCGTACGCGGAAGCAGAAAACCCATTTGATACTCAGCAATTCGTGTTGTGTTCACTCGATTTCCTTCGTAAGAGTCGTAAGCGTTTTGAGCAGGCACTTGAAGGCGAGTGGGACTTGTTGGTGGTTGATGAAGCACACCACCTAGAGTGGAGCCAAGAGCAGCCAAGCCGTCAATACCAAGTGGTAGAAGCGTTGGCAGAAAAGACGCCAGGTGTGCTGCTACTGACAGCAACCCCTGAGCAGCTTGGCCGCGAGAGTCACTTTGCCCGTTTGCGTCTTCTGGATGCAGATCGCTTCTTTGATTACGATGCATTTATTAAAGAAGAGGAGCAATATGCCCCGGTTGCCGATGCGGTAACGGCGCTGTTCTCCGGTCAAGCGCTGGCCGATGAAGCCAAAAACCAAATTACCGAATTGCTGTCTGAGCAAGATGTTGAGCCTCTGTTCAACGTGCTAGAGAGCAATGCGAGCGACGAAGAGAAAGCGACCGCGCGCCAAGAGCTTATCGATAACCTGATGGATCGTCACGGCACAGGCCGCGTACTGTTCAGAAACACTCGCGCAGCCATTAAAGGCTTCCCAACGCGTAATGTGAACTTGGTACCGATGCCAATCCCGCAGCAGTACACCACCTCAATGCGTGTGTCTGGCATGATTGGCGGCAAGATGACACCTGAAGCGCGTGCGATGAAGATGCTTTATCCTGAAGAGATCTTCCAAGAGTTTGAAGGTGAAGATTCCAGCTGGTGGCAGTTTGACTCGCGCGTTAACTGGCTGATTGAGAAAATCACCGCCAAGCGCAGTGAAAAAGTATTGGTCATTGCGTCTCGCGCCAGCACAGCGCTGCAGCTTGAGCAAGCACTGCGTGAGCGTGAAGGTATTCGCGCAACTGTCTTCCACGAAGGGATGTCTATTCTAGAGCGCGATAAAGCCGCGGCTTACTTTGCGCAGGAAGAGGGCGGTGCTCAGGTTTTGATCTGTAGTGAGATTGGCTCTGAAGGTCGTAACTTCCAGTTTGCTAACCAGCTTGTGATGTTCGATTTGCCATTCAACCCAGATCTTCTAGAGCAGCGTATCGGTCGCTTGGATCGTATCGGTCAAAAGCGTGATATCGATGTGCATGTTCCTTATCTAGAAGGCACGTCGCAAGGCATTCTGGCTCGTTGGTTTAACGAAGGTCTCAATGCGTTTGCTGAGACGTGCCCAACCGGTCGAATGGTCTATGACCGTTACCAAGATAGCATCATTAACATGCTAGCTAGCGGTGACACTAGTGAGCTTGATGAAGTGATAGAAGGCTCTCGTCAATACAACCAAGAGCTGAAACACGAGCTGGAGCAAGGCCGTGATCGCTTACTAGAAATGCACTCCAATGGCGGTGAAGCGGCGCAGCAGATTGTTGAGAAAATCTCAGCAACGGACGGCGATACTAACCTAGTGACGTTTGCGCTGAGCCTATTTGACACCATAGGCCTAAACCAAGATGACAAGGGTGAAAACGCCCTTGTGGTGACGCCATCTGAGCACATGATGGTGCCAAGCTATCCAGGCCTTCCATACGACGGTGCTACGATTACGTTTGATCGTGATACTGCGCTATCTCGTGAAGATATGAACTTTATCAGTTGGGAGCACCCAATGATCCAAGGTGGCATCGACTTGGTAATGAGTGAGGGTGTGGGCACGAGTGCGGTATCGCTTCTAAAAAACAAAGCGCTGCCGGTCGGTACAATATTGCTTGAGTTGGTCTACGTTGTGGATGCACAAGCGCCGAAGCAAAGTGGCATTGGCCGCTTCCTACCGCCAACACCAATTCGCATGATGATGGATGGCCGTGGCAACGATCTCTCTTCACAAGTAGAGTTTGAAGGTTTCAACCGCCAACTTAGCCCAGTAAACCGTCATCTAGCGAGCAAGCTAGTAGGCTCAGTTCAAGCGGACGTTCATCGTTTGATTGAAGCGGGCAATGGCGCAGTTGAAGAGAAGGTGACTGCGGTTCGTGAAGGTGCACACAAAGCGATGTACGCGAGCCTTAACGGCGAGCTTGAGCGCCTGCAAGCCTTGAAAGCGGTGAACCCAAATATTCGTGATGAAGAGATTGAAGCAATTGAGTCTCAAATCACTGAGCTAGATGGCTACATCAATAAGGCACAAGGTCAGCTTGATTCGCTTCGCTTGATTGTCGTTAGCCACAACTAAGCTTTGAGTTAATAGCTTAGAGTTGAGCGTTTCAAATAACCATTTCGTTAACCCGAAATGCGATTGATACAATGGCGCAGCGTAAGTTGCGCCTTTTGTTTTTCCTATCAGCAAACCTGATTGCCACTGCGAGACCCTGTTATGGCCATGCTAAGTTACACCCCACCCACCGATCCTTGGACTGATATTGTCTATGAGGATGAGCACATCCTTGCGGTCAACAAGCCTTCAGGGCTGCTATCGGTTCCGGGAAAAGCGGCGGAGCATTACGATAGCATGTGGAGCCGTTTGGTCGCTGACTATCCTGATATTCAGGTAGTGCACAGACTTGATATGTCGACATCCGGCCTTATGCTGCTGGCGAAAACCAAAGAGGCGGAGCGTTCGGTTAAGAAGCAGTTTCAATACCGTCTGACGCACAAGATTTACTATGCGCGCGTTTGGGGTACGCCGAAAGAGAGTGAAGGCCTCATTGACCTGCCTTTGATCTGCGATTGGCCAAACCGCCCGCGTCAAAAGGTGTGTTATGAGCATGGTAAGCCATCACAAACCTACTATCAGGTGGTCGAGCAGGAGGAGAAAACCAGTATCGTTCGTCTGTTTCCTATCACTGGGCGCTCTCATCAATTGCGCGTTCATTTGCTGGCGCTCGGTCATCCTATTGTGGGTGATGAGTTCTACGCTCACGAAGAGGCCATGGACTATTCTGAACGCCTAGAACTGCATGCCGCAGAGCTTTGCTTCTATCATCCGCAAACTGAGCAGCTTCAGGCGATTTTTGTCCCATGTGATTTTTACCCTCAGACCGAGCAACTTGTGATTGAGCACTTTGACCCAGCGCCACAATTACCCGATTATAAGACTCTTCCTCGGCCATAAATAACTGTCGGCCGTGAACATCAAAGGAGAGATCATGGCCGCCAAAAAGATTGTGTTCTTAGACCGAGACACTATTCCTGCTCACATTCATATTCCTACGCCTGCTTTTGACCACCAATGGGTCAATTACTCCAAAACCGAGCCTCATGAGGTGGTGCAGCGAATTGCTGACGCCGATATCGTGGTCAGCAATAAAGTGGTTTTGGGGGCGGAAGTGTTGAGTCACGCAGCCAAGCTTGAGCACATCGCCGTTGCTGCAACGGGCGTCAACAATGTGGATTTGGACTACTGCCAGCAGCGCGGTATTCGAGTCACCAATATTCAAGGATATGCGACCCAATCCGTCCCTGAACACATCATTGGATTGCTGTTTGCCTTAAAACGTAACCTTTTGGCCTATCATAGTGATATTGCTGCGGGGGAGTGGCCGCGACAAAACAAGTTCTGTTTCTTTACTCATCCTATTCAAGATATGGCGGGCTCGACTCTCGGTATCATTGGCAGTGGCGCGCTTGGGCAGGCTACAGCCGCATTGGCACGCGCCATTGGCATTAAGGTGCAGTTTGCTGAGCGTAAAGGTGCTGCCCAGTGCCGCTCAGGCTATGTTGCGTTTGAAGAGTGCCTAGCCAGTAGTGATGCGATTGCATTGCTGTGTCCACTTACTGATGAGACTTGTGATCTGATTGATGCTGATGCGCTTGATAAAATGAAGTCGACGGCTGTGCTTATTAATACTGGGCGTGGTGGTTTGGTTGATGAGACTGCGCTTATCGAAGCACTAAAAGGTGGACAGATTGCTGGTGCTGGCGTGGATGTTTTTACCGAAGAGCCTGCGCCAATGGACAACCCGTTAATCGCCAATCATCAATTGCCTAATTTAATACTGACGCCACATGTCGCATGGGGTAGTGACTCATCGATAACCAAGCTGTGCGAGATACTGGTCAGTAATCTTGAGGCTGCGATGCAAGGCGTTGACCAGAACCGAGTAGCGTAGCGAGGCGCTATTTAGAGATAGTACAAACAAAAAGTCCCACACGAGGTGGGACTTTTTAGTATACATTCGGTTAGCTTGCCTGTGGCTTAACTTGTCTGTGGTTTAACGACCAGCACGTTAATTGGTGAGTTTTGCACCACCTTGCTCGCCACCGAGCCAAGGACAACCTTATCAATCTTCGAGCGTTTATGGCTTGGCATGACGATAAGATCGGCGCCAAGTCGCTCTGCATAATCAAGGATAGTCGCGTAAGGCTTTCCTTCAGTCACGTGCACTTTGTAGACCACATCATCAGAAATATGCTGGTCCGCGAACGCTTTTAATTGCGCTTTCACATCATTTTTCATCTGTGCTGCGGCATCTTTAGGGAAGTAGCTCGCGACCATAGACATGTGAATACCAGGCAGAACATTCAGTAAATGCACTTCGGCATTGGAGTGTTTGGCGTGCCAAACGGCGATTTCTACGGCTTTGTCTGAAAAGCCTTTGTCATTCAGATCGACAGGAACAAGGATTTGCTTGTACATGTTATTTCTCTTTTTGGTTCCTACCCTACTAGCATAGGGTAAAGCATAAGCTTGGCTAGTATTATCCGTTCCGTTTAAAGGCAGAAGGCTCCAAGCATTCAAACTTGGAGCCTAACTTACCTATGCGCTCAGGTTTTCACGACGAGCACGACGCTTTTGATTCATCGCCATAGCAATAAGCAAAAGCAGGGCAGGTACAAATACCCACTCTTTCATTGGTCTATGCGCGTCCTGCACGATAGATTTAATTTCCCAGTCAAAGTCTAGACCAGATGCCTCTGCGGGGCTGCCAAATTCAACCATGTCGATAATCATCTTACCGTCAGTTTCATTAAGCATTAGGCCCATAGATGAGATACGGTCGTCAGCACCTACTGCTTCATCCTCAAATGGTAGACGAACGGTCTTCTCGACGTATTTACCTTCCAGAGTTTCACCGGCGACTCTTAACTCTAGCGATTGTCCAACATTTAGCTTTTCAGTAATTTGAGCTATCTCAACACCAGGTGAAAGAACCTTCGCTGGATAGATCATGTCCCACCAGAAACCCGGTCGGAAGAAAGTGAAGGTCAGTGCTAGAAGCAGCACGGTTTCCCACCACTTGTTCTTAGTGAACCACCAACCTTGCGTTGCTGCAGAGAAGATAAGCATCGCGATAACGGCTGAAATCACCGTCAGTGCTAAGTGCCACCATGAATCAATGCCCATCATCAATAGCTGCGTATTGAAGATAAACATGAATGGCAAAATGGCGGTACGAATATCGTAAGTGAAACCTTGAATACCGGTGCGGATAGGGTCTGACTTAGCGATAGCAGCAGCAGCAAAGGCAGCGAGACCCACTGGCGGCGTATCATCAGCAAGAATGCCGAAATAGAACACGAACAAGTGAACCGCAATCAATGGAATGATCAGACCGTGCGCCGCACCAAGCGTTACAATTACAGGCGCCATCAAAGTTGATACTACGATGTAGTTTGCCGTTGTCGGCAGACCCATACCTAGGATTAGCGAGATGACCGCGGTAAACAGCAGCATCAAGATGATGTTACCGCCAGAGATAAACTCTACAAAATCGGTCATCACAAGGCCAATACCGGTTAGGGTTACCACCCCCACTACGGTACCAGCCGCCGCTGTCGCCACGCCGATACCAATCATATTTCGAGCACCAGAGACAAGACTTTCTGCGAGGTCAACGAAGCCAGCTTTGAGCTCTTCAGTGACATTGCTAGTTTTCCCCATCAAGGCAATTAAAGGACGCTGAGTGATCAGGATGAAGATCATAAACACAGTTGCCCAGAATGCGGACAGACCAGGTGAGAAACGCTCTACCGTCAAACACCAAACCAGAACCACGATTGGTAGCAAGAAGTGCAAACCAGATTTAATAGTTGGACCCGGATCAGGCACTTCATTCAGCTCAGCATCAATCTCAATACCACCTTCTTTGGCGTACTTAGCAGAAATGCGTAATAAGCCAACATAAGAGAGCAGCAAAACGACACCAACAATAGGCGTGGCTGCATCACCGAAGACACCTTTAGTCCAGCCAATACCGTAGTAGACTACGGCGCTGATGACGCAAAGACCCAAAATAGTGCCGGTAAACGACAGCAGGCTTTGTACTAGTGTCGGGTTGTGACGACGAGGAAGGCCTGTCATACCCGCTTTACATGCCTCTAGGTGCACGATGTAAATAAGGGCGATATAAGAAATTAGAGCAGGCAGAAGTGCAGCTTTGATAACTTCAACGTACGAGATACCGACATATTCCACCATCAAGAACGCGGCAGCACCCATGATTGGTGGGGTGAGCTGTCCGTTGGTAGAGGCGGCCACTTCTACTGCACCAGCTTTAGTGCCTGGAAAGCCAACACGCTTCATAAGTGGAATGGTAAAAGTACCAGTGGTCACTACGTTGGCAATCGATGATCCTGACACAAGGCCAGATAAGCCAGATGCCACTACGGCGGCTTTCGCAGGGCCGCCGCGCATATGGCCAAGCAGTGAAAACGCAACTTTAATGAAGTAAGCGCCCGCTCCGGCACGCTCAAGCATGGCGCCGAATAGTACGAACAGGAATACAAACGAGGTCGATACGCCAAGTGCAACACCAAATACACCTTCAGTGGTCAGCCATAGGTGTGACATCGCTTTATTTAGGCTCGCACCTTTATGTGCGATGACGTCCGGCATGTATGGGCCGCCAAAGGTATACAACAAGAATACCGCAGCAACCACCATCAGCGGTGGACCGAGTGCTCGGCGTGTCGCTTCTAATAGCAATACCATACCCGTGACCGCAGCGACGATATCCATTGTCGTCGGTGCGCCAGAGCGCCCTGCAAGCTGGGTATAGAATAGATAGATGTAGGCGGCAGAAAAACTGCCTGCAAGCGCCAAAACCCAGTCAATGGCAGGAATTCTGTCTCGAGGCGAATTCTTCATTGCAGGGTAGGCGGTAAACGCTAGGAAAATAGCGAAGGTTAGGTGAATAGAACGCGCTTCAGTGTCGTTCAGTACGCCGAAGTTAAATATAAATGGCAGTGGTGAAGCGTACCAAAGTTGAAACAGTGACCAACATAGTGGCACGAACCAAAGAATTTTGGCAGGGATCCCCTTAGGGCTTCGTGCGCCTGTGTCAGCCTGTGCGACCATGTCTTGCACATCTTGCGACGGTTGTGTTGTCTGCGTCATGTACGTTGTCCTTTATTATTTTTGGATTCGTGACGTTTAAGCCAAAGGCTAATTAAAAAGGCACGAACCTATTTCGCATTTAACATTGTAGTCAATGAATGCAAACGTGTAGCAGTTGTTGTGTTTTTAGGCTCTTAATGACGGGCTTGGAAAGAGAGCCCAAATAGCCACACCAGTTGGATGCACTGGTGTTGATTGTTTTGAGTGTTACTCATAATAGAAAAGCGGTAGGGGAAGCGATGCCTCCCCTACGAAGTGGTCTTATTTTAGTAGACCGACTTCTTTGTAGTATTTCTCAGCACCTGGGTGAAGCGGGATAGATAGACCTGCTTTCACCATGTCTTCTTTCTTCAGGTTAGCGAACGCTGGGTGAAGACGCTTGAATGTGTCGAAGTTTTCAAACACAGCCTTAGCAACGTTGTAAGCTGTTTCATCAGAAACGTCTGAAGTGGTTACCATAGTCGCGGCAACACCGAAGCTATTTACATCACCCTCAGTGCCACGGTACATACCAGCTGGAACAGTGCTGTAAGCGTAGTAAGGGTTTGCCGAAACGATTTCATCGATTTTTTCGCCAGTCGCAGAGATTAGCTTAGCTTCACAAGATGTTGTTGCTTCTTTGATTGATCCGTTTGGATGGCCCACAACGTAAACGAACGCGTCGATTTTGTTGTCACAAAGAGCTTGTGAACGCTCAGAACCTTTTAGTTCAGAAGCCAGTTTGAAGTCATCGTTAGTCCAACCCATAGCGTCCATGACTACGCCCATTGTTGCGCGGTCACCAGAGCCTGGGTTACCGATATTCACACGTTTGCCTTTTAGGTCAGTGACGTTGTTGATACCAGCATCAGAACGAGCAATGATGTTGAATGGTTCGGTGTGCAAAGAGAACATCGCACGAAGCTTTTTGTAAGGGCCTTGCTCTTCAAATTTGCTTGTGCCGTTGTAGCCGTGATATTGCCAGTCAGATTGAACGATACCGAAATCTAACTCACCAGCACGGATAGTGTTGACATTGTAGATAGAACCACCAGTGGACTCTACTGAACAACGGATGTTGTGTTCCTTACGGCCTTTATTCACAAGCTTACAGATTGCGCCGCCAGTAGGGTAGTAAACACCCGTCACCGAACCTGTACCGATTGTGATGAACTCTTGAGCATTAACAGCGCCAGCGCCCATAACCGCTGCAGCAATAGCACCGATTTTAACAAGTTTCTTAAATGCCATGAATTTCCCTTCCTTATTCATTATTAGCCCTGAATAACTATAGTTGTCTTCAGAGGTTTCCTATGTGGAAACGGCATCTTTTCCAATCCATATGTTGAAAAAGTGGCGCAATCATACCAAATAATTTGGAAGAAAATTACTGGATTGTTAATAGAAATAGGGGAATTGTCTGTGCTAGAAATGGCAGGAGGCGATGTATTTTGGGGATATAAGTCAAATAAAACAGATAATTAAGTTAAATCTAAGCGCGGGATTTTGAGTTTTTAAGATGTGACGAGCGTCACGGAACGGATAGCTCCGTGACAGAATGTTCTGAATGTTAACGTTTAAAACTTAGCCGGCATATTCGAATAAGTCACACACAGAATCAAACAGTTGCTTGGTCGATACCGTGAGAGTTGGGGTAATAAATATAGTGTCGTCGCCTGCGACCACACCTAATATACCCTCAGCCTTGCCCAGAGAGTCGAGCAGTCGGGCGATAAGCTGTGCAGCACCAGGGCCAGTATGAATGACAACTAGCGCATTGTTATGGTCAATGTCGAGTACCAATTCACGCAGTGAACTCGATACAGTGGGTACGCCAAGTTCTGCCGGCAAACAGTAAACCATTTCCATTTTGGCGTTGCGGGTTCTCACTGCGCCAAACTTAGTCAACATACGCGACACTTTTGATTGGTTAATATTTTCAAACCCTTCGTGTTTTAACGCGTCGACAATCTCACCTTGAGAGCCAAATCGCTCTTCTTTTAACAACGCTTTAAACGCGCGAACCAGATTATCTTGTTTGTCATTATTGCGCATATACGCCTCTTATTCTTCGTTCTACTCGCAGTGATCGCCGTATTGTGGCACAGAACCCTTATCTTAACCAACTTATCCATGGTTTCTGCCGACAATATTACTTAAACCTATGTCACAAAAAAACGCCATAACCTCATAATTAACAAGGTAAAAGGTGGGTTTTAACGAGGGTGTTTACGTGCTAGTTTAGTGGCACGTTATTAGCGAGTTGCGTGACCTCGCAAAGCTGGGGTTAATTGATTGTAATCGATTAGTGAATGCTATAGCTTTTTACTAGCTGATGAAAAATTACCCTACAAGACTATTAATAAGAGATACCAATCTCAAGGAGAACTACCATGAAAGTAGCTGTTATTGGTGCCGCGGGTGGCATCGGTCAAGCCCTAGCTCTACTACTTAAGAACCGCCTTCCTGCTGGTTCTGATTTAGCCCTATATGACATTGCCCCTGTAACACCTGGTGTAGCGGCCGACCTTAGCCACATCCCGACGCCAGTTTCTATCAAAGGTTACGCCGGTGAAGATCCAACACCAGCGCTTGAAGGTGCCGATGTGGTACTTATCTCGGCAGGCGTTGCACGTAAACCGGGTATGGATCGCTCTGATCTGTTTAACGTAAACGCAGGTATCGTGAAATCGTTGGCAGAAAGAATTGCAGTAGTTTGTCCAACGGCGTGTATTGGTATCATTACAAACCCAGTAAACACGACTGTGCCAATCGCAGCAGAAGTTTTGAAGAGAGCCGGTGTTTACGACAAACGTAAGCTGTTCGGTGTAACAACACTGGATGTGATTCGTTCAGAAACTTTTGTTGCTGACCTAAAAGCAAAAGATCCAGGCGATGTGCGTGTACCGGTTATCGGTGGCCACTCTGGTGTGACGATTCTTCCTCTTCTTTCTCAAGTAGAAGGTGTTGAGTTTACGGCTGACGAAGTAGAAGCGTTGACTAAGCGTATTCAAAACGCTGGTACTGAAGTAGTTGAAGCGAAAGCGGGTGGTGGTTCAGCAACACTATCAATGGGCCAAGCAGCGTGCCGTTTCGGTCTAGCGCTAGTGAAAGGCCTACAAGGTGAAGAAAACGTCATCGAATGCGCGTATGTTGAAGGCGATGGCGAACATGCTCCTTTCTTCGCTCAGCCAGTTAAGCTAGGCAAAGATGGTGCAGAAGCTATCCTTAGTTACGGTGAGCTAAGTGATTACGAGAAAGCAGCTTTAGATGGCATGCTTGAGACGCTAAACAAAGACATCGAGATTGGTGTTGAGTTCGCGAAGTAATCGCCAAACCCTGTTAATTTAGCTTCTTTATATTCAAACCCAGTCTTTACTAGACTGGGTTTTTTGATCTATCCCTAAAGGAACGCGTAAAAGATTTTGCGCGAAATGGGAGATAGGCGATGGAAATAGACAAAGTACGTAAAGGGATGTGGGTCGAGTCTCAGCATGGCGTGGGTCAGGTGCTGGTTATCGACAAAACGTCGAATTCGGTATTAGTCGAGCCACTCGGTAGTGACGTGCAGTGGGCGTTAGGTGCAGACGAGATTCAAGAAGACCAACAACTGCACAATGGCTGCGAACAATACTATTAGAGAGCGGCGAGCAAAGTTAAAGTCAAAGGGGTAGCAACTCGAGCCGCTACCTCTTTTTTATGCGCTGCGTTTAACGGCCATATAGGCAAGTGCGACTAACGCCTCTTTATATTCGCTATCGGGAACCACAGAAAGCGCGTCAATCGCTTTATCTGCTTCCTTAAAGGCGATGTCTTCGGTATATTTAAGCGAGCCTACACGTTCCATTGTCGCCATGATGGCATCGATTTTGTCTAGACCGTTGCCTTTCTCAATCGCTTCGCGAATCATTTCGCTTTCATGTGCTTCACCGTGTTGCATTGCGTGGATAAGTGGTAGCGTAGGCTTGCCTTCTGCAAGGTCGTCGCCAACGTTCTTACCCATGTCTTCACCACTAGAGGTATAGTCCATCACATCATCGATAAGCTGGAACGCGGTACCTAAGTACTTGCCGTAGTTTCGTAGGGCAAGTTCTACTTCTGGTTCGGCGTCATTGAGTATCGCGCCAACTTGCGTTGCAGCCTCAAATAAACGTGCGGTTTTAGAATAGATAACCTGCATGTAGCTATCTTCACTCGTATCAGGGTCGTTGCAGTTCATCAGTTGTTGAACTTCACCTTCCGCAATCACATTCACCGCATCACTCATTAGCTCTAAGATACGTAGTGAGCCGAGTGCCGTCATCATTTGGAACGAGCGCGTGTAGATATAGTCACCCACCAAGACACTTGCCGCATTACCAAAAGCCGCGTTTGCGGTCGCTTTACCGCGTCGCTTGTCGGACTCATCAACCACATCATCATGTAATAGAGTGGCTGTATGTATAAATTCTATAAAGGCAGCAGCTGTGGTGTGAGCATTGCCCTGATACCCCAGCGCTTTGGCGGATAGGATAGCAAGAAGTGGTCTTAATCGCTTACCACCGCTGCTCACGATGTAAAAACCAAGCTGATTGATAAGGCTAACTTCAGAGTTTAGTTGTGCTTGTATTGTTTCATTCACTTTTGCCATATCGTCGGCAGTCAGTGCTTGGATAGCTTTAAAATCCATTACGTACCCGGTTGAGCTTAGAGCCTATAAGGCTTAATCGTTGGTTATAATCTGTGAATAATACACTAAAAAACGTTGATTAATACATGGTGAAAGGGCATTATTGCGGCACTTTCGATTGGCGATTAGTGTTTCGCCAATTTTTTCAAAATATGGCTTGTCATAGGGTAATCATTCGCGTAGAATCTGCGCCCTATTGATGATTAGTTTAGCGCACACCCTATTTGTTGAAATAACAATCAAAAGGCTGTGCGGAAAAAGCGGAGTAAAATATGTACGCTGTTTTCCAATCTGGTGGTAAACAACACCGTGTAAGCGAAGGTCAAACTCTTCGTTTAGAGAAATTAGACGTTGAAACTGGTGCAACTGTTGAATTTGATAAAGTTCTTCTTGTTGCTAACGGTGAAGACATTCAAGTTGGCGCTCCTCTAGTAGAGGGCGGCAAAGTGGTTGCTGAAGTAGTACAACACGGTCGTGGCGATAAAGTTAAAATCGTTAAGTTCCGTCGTCGTAAGCACTCTCGTAAGCAACAAGGTCACCGTCAGTGGTTCACGGAAGTTAAAATCACTGGCATCAACGCTTAATCGATTAGGAGAGTTTAACAATGGCACACAAAAAAGCTGGTGGTTCTACTCGTAACGGCCGCGATTCAGAAAGCAAACGTCTAGGTGTTAAGCGTTTCGGTGGTGAGTCTGTTCTTGCAGGTAACATCATCGTACGTCAACGTGGTACTAAGTTCCACGCTGGTACTAACGTTGGTATCGGTAAAGACCATACTCTTTTCGCTCTTACTGAAGGTAAAGTGAAATTCGAAGTTAAAGGTCCTAAGAACCGTAAATTCGTTAGCATCGAAGCTGAGTAATTAAGCGTTTAGCGAAATTACACAATGCTTTCAAGCTGAATTCAAAAGCCCTGCCGAGTCGGCGGGGTTTTTTATTTGTATTGAAATTAAGGCAGTCGATAGAGACGAATCTCTAGGTTTGGTTTTGCAAGGCAAAGTCTAGCTTAGTGGGGAGTCGTCTCTGTCATCTGCTAATATGTAGTGATAATCGAATGAAGCCATAAGGCGCGTCGTGATGACGCTTGAGCCTTTTGGTGGGTAAGCGAAGAAGTAGTCGGAGTAAGAGATGAAGTTCGTTGATGAAGCGGTAGTAAAAGTCCAAGCGGGCGACGGCGGTAACGGTGTTGTTAGCTTTTGGCGTGAGAAATTTGTAGCGAAAGGTGGCCCTGATGGTGGCGACGGCGGCGACGGCGGCGATATCTATATCGAGGCAGATGAAAACCTAAATACACTAATCGACTACCGTTTCCAGCGTTTCTATGAAGCGGAGCGTGGTGAAAATGGCCGTGGTGGTAACTGTACTGGTAAGCGTGGCAAAGACAAAGTCATGAAGGTGCCAGTTGGTACTCGTGCGGTTGATATTCACACCAACGAAATCGTGGCAGAAGTGGCTGAGCATGGTAAAAAAGTCATGGTTGCCAAAGGTGGTTGGCACGGTCTTGGTAACACACGTTTTAAATCATCGGTCAACCGTGCACCTCGTCAAAAGACGCTAGGTACGAAAGGTGAAATGCGTGAACTGCGCCTTGAGCTACTTCTGCTTGCAGACGTAGGTATGCTTGGTTTACCAAATGCAGGTAAATCAACCTTCATTCGCGCTGTATCTGCGGCGAAACCTAAGGTTGCTGATTATCCATTTACAACCTTGATCCCAAGCCTTGGTGTTGTGAGTGTGGTGCCTGAGAAGAGCTTTGTGGTTGCTGATATCCCGGGTCTAATCGAAGGTGCTGCGGATGGTGCTGGCCTTGGTATTCGCTTCTTGAAGCACCTAGAGCGTTGTCGCGTACTACTGCACATGATCGATATCATGCCTATTGACCAATCGAGTCCAATCGAAAATGCATTGACCATCATCGATGAGCTTGAGCAGTACAGTGAAAAGCTGGCTGATAAACCGCGTTGGTTGGTATTCAACAAAGTTGATCTGATGCCAGAAGACGAAGCAAATGAAGTGATCCAAGAGATCCTTGATGCGCTTGGTTGGGAAGATGAATACTTTAAGATCTCTGCGGTCAACAAAAACGGTACTAAAGAGCTTTGCTACAAGTTAGCAGACTTTATGGAAACCCTGCCACGAGCGGAAGAAGAAGTCTCTGAAGAAGAGAAAGTCGACTTCATGTGGGATGACTATCATAAAGATGCCATGTCGGGTAAAGACGTGATTACCGAAGACGATGACTGGGATGATTGGGATGACGAAGAAGATGACGGCCACGTTGTCTACGTTCGTGACTAAATCCGCTCCTAGAATGAAAAACCGCAATTGTTATTGCGGTTTTTTTATACCTAAATCATTTCTCTAATAGTGAATCTGAGGCAAACTAACGCGCTAAAACGTTTGCATTATTGCATTGGAATGACTTTTTGCATGGAAGGACACATGGCACCTAATCAAAGAGCAGTCTCTCGATTGATTGCTCAAGCTGGCCAAATGCTGTTAGCTCATGGCGCTGAAAGCACCCTAGTTGGTCACATAACACATCGAATTGGAAAAGCGGCAGGCATGGATGAAGTTGAAGTGTCGCTTTCTGCTAGCTCTTTAGTCGTCACTACCGTTTATAACGAACATTGTGTTACCACTGCACGTAGAAGCCCAGATCGAGGCTTGAACATGCGGGTGGTTACGCAGATTCAGCGCATCTGCATCATGATGGAGAAGGGCATCCTCGACTATCAACTGGCACAAAAAAAGCTTAATCAAATCAGTCCAGAGCGCTACAACCGTTGGTTAGTGGTGGTAATGATAGGTCTTTCTTGTGCAGCCTTTAGCCGATTGGCTGGAGGCGATTGGGCGGTGTTTGCGATGACGTTCCTAGCATCGAGTTTGGGGATGATCGTCCGCCAAGAGTTTGGTCATCGTCACTTCAATCCGCTACTCAACTTCGCGATCACTGCCTTTGTGACGACACTCATTTCAGCACAGGCGGTGATCTATGGGATCGGTGACCAGCCACAATTAGTGATGGCCTCTTCGGTATTGATGTTAGTGCCTGGCTTTCCGCTGATTAACTCGGTGGCCGATATGCTCAAAGGCTATGTCAATATGGGAATAGCTCGCTTTGTGATGGCAAGTTTGCTGACGCTCGCCACCTGTTTAGGCATTGTCGGTGCGATGAGCATTACCAATGTTTTAGGTTGGGTACAGTAATGATGGAACTACTACTCGCTCTACTTAACGATATGTTTTTTGCCGCGATACCAGCGGTGGGTTTTGCTCTGGTATTTAACGTGCCGCAAAATGCCTTGGCATACTGTGCTATTGGTGGCGCAATCGGTCATGGCTCGCGGTTTTTAATGATGCATTACGGAGTGCCGATTGAGTGGGCGACCTTCTTTGCTGCGACCTTGGTTGGCATGATTGGTGTACATTGGTCCCATAAGTTCTTAGCGCACCCGAAAGTTTTTACTGTCGCCGCTTTGATCCCTATGGTACCCGGCGTGTTTGCCTTCAAAGCCATGATTGCGATGGTGGAGATAAACCACTTAGGCTACACCCCAGAGTTATTGGCGACGCTTCTTGAGAACTTTTTGAAGGCGATGTTCATTATCGCAGGCCTTGCGGTTGGTCTTGCTATGCCTGGGCTGTTATTCTACCGCCGTCGCCCAATCGTCTAATTAGGAACAAACAATCATGATCATCAGTATGATAGCCGCTATGGCAGACAATCGAATCATCGGCAAGGACAACCAAATGCCGTGGCATTTACCGGCTGATTTTGCTTGGTTTAAGCGCTGTACAATGGGTAAGCCTGTGATTATGGGTCGTAAGACCTATGAATCCATTGGACGTCCACTGCCGGGGCGTCGCAATATTGTTGTGAGTCGTAACAGTGAACTGTCTATCGAAGGTGTGGATACGGTGACTTCGCTTGAGCAGGCATTGGAGCTGGTTCGCGATGTAGAGGAAGCGATGATCATTGGTGGCGGTAGCTTCTATAGTCATTGCTTACCGATGGCAAATAAGCTGTATCTGACCTACATTGACGCCAAGCTTGAGGGTGATACGCAATTTCCTGACTGGGGAGAAGGTTGGCAGAAAAGCCACAGCGAGCACTATAGTGCGAATGAAAAAAATGCATACAACATGGAGTTTGTAGTGTTAGAACGTTAAGTGTTTACTGCTCGCCAGTTGAGAAACTGGCGAGCTTATCGTTTTTATAACGCTGGTTGACTGAATAGCTCTTTGTCTTCCCAGCGGATCATAGTCAGTTCCCCGCCCCAAACACAGCCGGTATCAAGTCCGATAACCTCTTCACTGACATAACCACCAAGCGCTGCCCAATGACCAAATATCACAGTCTTACTTAGTGGTTCACGTGAAGGTAGGGCAAACCAAGGTACATATTCACTCGGATTGACTTCTGCAGGGGGGAGTTTGCAATTCATGTCTAAGCGCCCGTCAGGAAAACAAAATCGCATGCGGGTGTAAGCATTGATGGTATAACGAAGTCGCTCGATTCCTTTGAGGTCAGAAGACCACGCGTCCGGTTCATTGCTATACATGTTTTTAATCAGAGACTGCCAATCGTCTCCGCGTAATTTTTTTGCCACCTTTTTTGCGCATTTCTTTGCTTGTTTGAGTGTCCATTGCGGAGATATTCCCGCATGACAAACGACAAACTCATCATGTTCTAATAGCAATGGTTGTTGTCTTAGCCAGTTAAGTAGCTCGTCTCTGTCGCTCGCTTCGAGGATGGGTAACGTTTTGTCCTTTGGCTTTGCTTTGTGAACGCCTAGAGACACCGCAAGAAGATGCAGATCGTGGTTGCCTAAACAAACTTTAGCCGCATCTCCTAGCGATTTTACATACCTAAGTGTTTCTAAAGACTTAGGCCCTCTTGCGACGAGATCGCCAGCGAACCAAACAGTATCTTGTTGTGGGTTGAAGCTAACGCTAGCTAGTAAAAGCTGCAGTTCATCGAGACAGCCTTGAATGTCTCCGACAATGTAGTTGGCCACAGTGTTCCTTAATTCAGTATGTTGGGAATGGCTAAGCGGAATGGCTCAATTTCGGCAGTAAACTGTTTGCCGTTGGCATCGAGCATGATGTAGTGCCCTTGCATCACGCCGAGTGGAGTTTCGATCGCGGTACCGCTGGTGTAGGTATATTCATCATTTTTCTCTATCACCGGCTGCTGACCCACGACTCCGTCGCCCTCTACGGTCAGCTGTTTGCCATTGGCATCGGTAATCAGCCAGCGCCTGCTGATCAGTTGGATCGTTTCCTGACTCAAATTCTTGATAGTAATGATGTAGGCAAAGACATAGCGGCTGTTGTCTGGATCGGATTGTTCTTCAACGTATTTAGTATGTACTTGGCATTTTACGCATGGCGTGGTCGACTCCATGTCAATCTCCTAACTGCTTGAAGTGCATATTCAGATATGACAAAAAAAACGCTCAATAGCAAGCTAGTGAGCGTTTTTTCTATTATTGATATCGATTACCCATGGTTGGCATCGAGCCAGTTTGCCATATCAACAAACTGTTGCAGCGTCAGGTTCTCTGGTCGCATTGATGGGTTTACACCAAGCTCTTCGAGAGTTTCAGTAGACATAAGTGCTTTATAGCAGTTACGTACGGTCTTACGACGCTGGTTGAAGCCTTCGCGACATACTCGATCAAGCCACTTGAGGCTAGTCGCTGGGTAAGGCAGTTCTTCGTAAGGAACGAGACGCACAACAGCAGAGTCTACTTTTGGCGGTGGAACGAATGCCGTTGGCGGTACTTCAAGTACGGGTACCACTTTACAGTAGTACTGCGCCATCACCGTTAGACGTCCATAAGCTTTGCTACCCGGGCCCGCTGCTAGGCGGTTAACCACTTCTTTTTGAAGCATAAAGTGCATATCTTGAATGTCTTTATGGAATTCAAACAAGTGGAACATCAAAGGCGTAGAGATGTTATATGGCAGGTTACCGAAGATACGCAGTTTGTTGTTTGGCTTCACCAGTTGGGTGAAATCAAAACGCATCGCATCACCTTCGTGAATCGTCAACTTATCAGCAAGATCTGGGTGTGTACGCAGACGCTGTGCCAAGTCACGGTCAAGTTCGATAACCGTAAACTTGTCGACTTCTTTACCCACTGGTTCAGTAATCGCGCCAAGACCTGGGCCGATCTCAACCAGGTTTTGACCTGGTTTTGGGTTAATTGAAGATACGATACCATCGATGATGTACGGATCGTTTAGGAAGTTCTGGCCAAATCGTTTTCTGGCCTTGTGCCCTAAGTGGACATCATTTTTCATTGTCTGCTCTCTACTAAGTCTATTGCGTACGCCAGCGCTGTCTCAAAGCTGCCAAAGTCTGCTTGGCCTGTGCCAGCAAGATCAATCGCGGTGCCATGATCAACCGATGTCCTTATAAAAGGTAGACCAAGTGTGATGTTTACTGAACGACCAAAGCCTTTGTATTTCAATACAGGGAGCACTTGATCGTGATACATGCCTAAGACAGCATCCGCTTCGCGTAAGTATTTGTCATTAAATATCGTGTCGGCGGGTAATGGGCCAACAAGCTGATAATTTTTCTCTGTGCGAAGTTTTTCTAGGGTAGGAGTGATTGTTTCAATCTCTTCCATACCAAGGCAGCCATCTTCACCCGCATGAGGGTTTAGGCCGCAGACATAGATGTTTGGCGTCTTGATGCCAAACTTGGTGACCAAATCATGATGCAATATGTCGATGATTCGCGTTACGCGATCTTCAGTGATAGCGTTTGGCACTTCCGTTAAAGGAAGATGCGTTGTAACCAGTGCCGTTCTTAACCCTTCCGTTGCCAGCATCATCACCACAAGTGGTGTATTGGATACCTCTGCAAAGAACTCTGTATGGCCACTAAAGCTAACGCCAGCGCGATTGATCACCCCTTTGTGCACAGGGCCGGTGACAATAGCATCAAATTGACCATTCATACAGCCTTTTGCGGCTTTTTCTAGGGTATTTAGTACGTACTGACCGTTTCTTTCGTCAAGCACACCAGCTTTTGCTGGAACCGCGAGTGGTTCATGGAGAATGACAAGGCGTCCCTTCTGGTGAGCGTCAAAATTCAGCTCGTCGAAGTCCACCAGTTCAACGTCGATAGCCAATTGTTTCGCTCTATCAGCAATCAGTGACTTATCGGCACAAATGACCACTTGATGCGACCACGACTTTTGCGACAAAGCTACTGCTAGATCGGGGCCAATGCCCGCTGGTTCACCGGCGGTAACAATAATGCGTTTAATTGGCTGCATTCTCTTCATCCTCAACCATTTCTACAAAGGCACTCGCACGAAGCTCTTGGATCCACGCTGATGCTTCTTCATTAAACTTGCGGTTAAATAGGATGCGGTATGCACGGTTTTGCATTGCAGAGCCTGTTTTGTCTACGTCGCGGCGGTCTAAAACTTCGACAATGTGCCAGCCGTGGACAGTTTTGAATGGTTCGCTGATCTGGTTAACTGGTAGGGTTTCCACTTGGTGTTTAAATTCAGGTACATACAACTCAGGGGTTTGATAGCCGAGTTCACCACCCTGTACCGCTGAGCCTGGATCTTGGCTGAACTGTTCAGCCATTTCTGCAAAGCTTGCTTCACCGGATTGAACTTTTTGAATGATGGTGTTTAGCTGACGTTTTACGCCTTCATCACTAAGAATAACGGTTGGTTTAATCAGGATATGACGGGCATTAACCTCGGTCACAGAGACGGTCTCTAAACCTTTCACATCTTCGATTTTTAGGATGTGAAAACCAACACCACTGCGGAACGGACCAATGATGGTGCCTTTGGTTTGCATGTTGATTTGGTCAGCAAAGATGGTTGGCATTTCTTCTTTGCGCATCCAACCCCAATCACCACCTTCTAGTGCTTTTGGTCCTTTAGAGAAGGTATAAGCCATGGTCGCAAAATCTTCGCCGCCGTTTAGACGCCCAATAATTGTTTCCGCTTGTTTCTCTTGAACGCTTTTGTCTTCACCGTCGTTAAAGCGAAGCTGAATGTGGCGGATTCTGTAAGTTACCGTCGCGTCACTTTCTTTAGCAAGAAGCTCAGAGAGGTTATCAACCTCAGCAGGAAGAATGTTAATGCGCTGTCTTACCATCGCATTTCGTGCTTCACTGGCGGCAATTTCGTCACGAATTTGCTCGCGGAATGCTTCCCATGATAAACCTTCCTCAGCGACCGTTTGACGAAGCTGTTCTTGGGTTTGTTCATTGTTTTCAGCAATATCTTGGAGAGCTTGGGCTAAGCGGTTGTCATCGATACGAACACCGATACGCTCAGCTTCTTGAAGTTGAAGTTTCTCAAGGATCAACTTATCTAGAATCTGTTCAAGTAGAACGTCGCCTGCTGGCAACTCTTGGTTGTTTTTACGAGCATTGGCAGTAAGAGTCTTAGTTGCAGAGTCGATATCGCTCTGCAAAATCACGCCATCATTGACAATAACTCGAACGCGGTCGAGTTCAATAGGCTCAGCTACAGCTTGAAGCGACAGAGCCGCTAACAGACAAGTTGAAAAGAGTGTACTAATAAATTTCATCGATATTCCCAGTAAAAACTTCACAGACTAAGATTCTATGAAGTGAATTAAGTTCCTTGTTTGATGTCATCGTGTGACGGCTGGCGATTATTCGCTAAGTATAAACGGTCTGCCGTATTTTAGCGCATTGCCATTCGGTGGCTCTGGGGCGCGTGAGCTGCCACCCAGACCTGTGATACCAAAGCTAAAGCGAATGTTGTCCTCGAAATTGGCACCGCCAATACCCACAATACCAGACTCCCAGCTACGAAGCTGACGACTGTAGTCGACACCTAAGTACCAACAATCCGATTGGTACTCTAATTTTGCGAGCCATTCGATAGAGACGCGTTCGGTCATGTCATAGTAGTACTGACCCGTGGCTATCCAGTTGCTGTTGATTTTATAGCCACCCATTAGGCCGACTTGGTTTATGCCGTTTCGAGTTAGCTTAGATAGTTCATCGTTGCTGTAACTGTTGACGCTCTCGATGTATTCCTTAGTCACGTAGCGGTAGTTAGCCTGAATAAAGTCATCATCGATTCGATATTCTACGGCACTATTAGCGAGTGATACCGAAGAAGAGTCAATGTCGTATTGGACCCCGCCATGGTAGTACACACGATCGTTGTAATTAAAGTCGGTTTCAATTGCCCAGGATGAGTAATTTGACGACTCACCGTCTGTGGCATTGTTCGGGTTTTTATTTGCTGGGTCTAAGTAGTAAATTTGACCAAATGAGACCGCCAAACGCTCTTTTTGCCCACCATCGTAAAAGCGCGATGTCGCACCGTAACTAATTTGATTGGCAGCGGCAATTTTGTCTACGCCACTGAAACGACGGCTACGGAATAGGCCGTAGTAATCGGTCTGTAACAGGGTGGTGTCGTAATTAAAAATATTGCTTTGATCGACTTCAGGTACATATAAGTACTGAACCTGCGGTTCGAGGGTTTGTGTATAACCTTCGATAAACGCGGTATCTCGTTCAAACACCATGCCTGCATGAGTGCGAAACTCAGGGAGAGCGCGAGTGACTTTCTCTTCAAGCGGACCGACATCAGAAGGGTTTAGGTTATCGATCTCTTGATTATATTGCGTTAACAGGTAGCGCGCTTCTGTCGTCCACGTTCCCCACGTGTTTGAAAGAGGGAGTGTGATACCAGGCTCAACATGAAAACGGGTAGCTGACGGCTTTGTCTCATCATCGGTCTCAAACCTAGAAACACTACTGACCATGTCAAAATTGAGGTTCTGATAAATTTCAGGGCGGTAATAGTTAAATTCAAATTGTGGCATTAAGCGGTAGGGCTTAGTGTCATCAACAAGAATTTGGAAGTCTTGAACCGTAATCGCGGCATCCCAGAACTGCTCACGATAGGCTACCGTTCCTTTTTGTGACAACTGACCTTCAGAGCGGCTACCGATGCTAGAGTCAAGATCTTGGAAGTAGTCGTTA
The DNA here is from genome assembly GCF_059412285.1 of Vibrio sp. CB1-5. NCBI lineage: Bacteria > Pseudomonadati > Pseudomonadota > Gammaproteobacteria > Vibrionales > Vibrionaceae > Vibrio > Vibrio sp. CB1-5. The sequence continues at coordinate 207,953 of NZ_JBJHPB010000002.1, forward strand.
TCACTTACTTGGGAGTAATCAATATCAAGTTTCCAATGCTGCGCGAAACTGGAGTTATTTTTGTATTGTAATGCCCAGCGCTGATCTTTCTCTGGGTATTTTTTATCGCTTGCGAGGAACTCGCCTTTTAGCTCACCGCTGCTGGTTGACGTTAAATATCGAAAGTCACCTTTTAGCTGCAAGCCACGTGTTTGCATGTAGTGAAAGGTGGTCAACAAGTCGTAGTTAGGTGCAAGGTTCCAGTAAACAGGGAGTTGAAACTCGAGACCGTTTTTTGAACCCAGTGACAGTGACGGAAACAATACACCAGTTTTGCGTTTATTGCTGGTTGGCAATGTCATATAAGGCATGTAAAAGATAGGCACATCTTTGACTTCGACACGGCTACCATAGAGCGTGGCTGTTTCCTTTTCTTGATCGACTCTGATGTCATCAGCGAGGAAGCGCCAAGAGTTGTCGTCTTCAGGACAGGTGGTAATTGAACCGTCATTGATTTGGTAAAGTGATTTGCCGGTTTTAGATACATAGACCGCATCACCACGTCCGCCGCCACACAACATTTTGTACTGGGTGTTTTCCGCAGTAATCACATCTTTGTTTAAATCGTTGGTGATTTTGTCAGAGACGGCATTAAACTGACCATCGTCGATGGTGACATTGCCTTCAGCGACGACTACGTTGTCGTCTTGATGCAGCGTGACGCTGTCAGCGGTAATCGTCTTGTTGCCTTGGACCACCACCACGTCGCCTTTGTAAGTCGCACGTTCGCCATTTATGGCCTCCAGAGAGTCGGCTTCAATATTGATTGGCTCTTGATTGGAGTCAGAACTTTGTGCAGTATCAACAGAGCACTGCTCTGCTGGTGGCATGGGTTGTCCACTGTTTTTCGATGTTTCTTCGGCATGTGCGTAGGACGCTAGCAGCGCAGCACCAATAGAGGCCGCTAGATAAGTGCGGGAAAAACGTGACATCGAGTTGTACTATCCTGTTTAACTTGATTCATTCTGTTGAATTCGATTGATATTGAATCGTTTATAAGACGGTCTCTATCATAAAGGAAATTGACCTCAACGACACTAGTAGACTGCGAATCAGCGCAAAAATTCATAAATAAAGAGCACATACATCACATGATAGGTAAAATTTTAGGCGTATTTTTCGGCATGTTGTTTGGCGGGCCGTTAGGGGCGCTGTTTGGCTTGTTTTTGGGGCACCAGTTTGACAAAGCGCGCCGACTCAACCAGTCCGGCTTTGCTCGTGGTGGGTTTAATCGCAGCGGGTTTGGTGGTGCAGACCAAGCGCAGCGTCAAGAAGAGTTTTTAAATGCTGCTTATGCGGTGATGGGGCATGTTGCCAAAGCCAAAGGGCAGGTGACACCAGAAGAGATCCAGCTCGCGACCATCATGATGGATCGCATGAACCTCAACAATGAGCAAAAACGCGCGGCACAAGAAGCATTCCGTGACGGTAAATCAGCGGATTTTCCGCTTGAACGTGTACTTGATAAAGTACGTATCTCCTCTGGTGGTCGTCATGACCTACTGCAGTTTTTCTTAGAGCTTCAAATCTCAGCTGCGTTCGCAGATGGTAGTGTTCACCCTACAGAGCGGGAGGTATTGCATCGTATCGCACAAGGCTTAGGCTTCTCAGCGCAACAACTTGAACAGCGCTTGCGTATGCAAGAAGCAGCATTCCGTTTCCAGCAAGGAGGTGGCAACTTTGGAGGTGGTCACTACCAAGGTGGTCAGCAGGGAAATTGGCAGCAAGCCAGCAGTGCGTCACAACTATCCGATGCCTACGATGTGCTTGGTGTATCTGAGGATGCCGATTCAAAAGCCGTGAAGCGTGCGTACAGAAAACTAATGAATGAGCACCACCCAGATAAACTGATGGCGAAAGGTTTACCACCTGAGATGATGAATGTGGCAAAAGAGAAATCGCAAGAGATCCAAAATGCCTACGACCTGATTAAGAAAGTGAAAGGGTTCAAGTAGCGTCGCCAAGCGCTACTTCTGATTTAAGTCCCAATCGTAATCGTAATTGATCTTGCCATTGAAATTGGCAAGGTCTGGGCGGTACTTCGCCATATGCTTTAGCGCGCCGCCCTCTTGCAAAAAATCCGCCTCAAACCATTCATAAATCGACGACAATGTTATGGTGTTACCAGAAATGTTTGCACCTTTCGATGAGTTCACAAATGCACTGGCCGCACTCTCTAACAGCGCTTCCGTGTTGTCGGCGGTAAACGCCTGAGTCTGCAGATTTGGGCAACCAAGGCTCGCACAGTTGACCGCATAATGCGTTCTTGGATCATTCCAAATCGGGCGCAGTATTCGGTGCTCAATATCGTTCAAAGTGAGTGTCTGCCCAGTAATGGTAATCACCTCATCGCCCCAAGGACCAAAGCTAAATAAGCCTCCAAGCTTAGTGATGGATTTCACTGGGTATTCATCAAGGATCAAATCAACTGTGATGGCGTTATAGAGGTTCACCCAGTAGGCGTACTGCTCGGCGCGGCTAAGTTGTCTAGGGTCGATTCGAGCTAAATCATTAATATAGGTTTTGAGCGCTTGTTTATCGTTGGGAGAAACGCGGACATAGCGCACTAGGGTATTCTCGCCTTCAGTGACTAAGTATCGGTCCAGAAACTTCTGCCATGCTTGGTGCGAAACACTTTGCGTATTGCTGTCATTACTCTTATCCCAATACGACCAAAGCTCAGATTTAGGCGCGGCGAAGGTACTGGTGGCAAACATGAGAAAAATCAAAGAGAGAACACGTAGCATAGCGAATATCCATTCCGTTAAGTGATTATTCCAACAGACCCGACTCTCGGCCGAGTTCTTTCAGTGTAGTGAAAATCTAGATAAAAAAATAAAATCCCAGCGCCACTAAGAAAGTAGAGCTGGGATTAGATAGTTGGAATCAATCGTCAACAGGCTATTTTAAGAAGCTAGGGATCTTCGCTTCGTAAGCCGCAATCTTCTCTTCGTGTTGAAGTGTTAGACCGATGTTGTCTAGGCCGTTTAATAGGCAGTGACGACGGAATTCATCGATTTCAAAGCTATAAGATTGACCATTTGCGGTCACTTTCATCGCTTCTAGATCAACGGTGATCTCAGCACCTTCATTGGCTTCAACATAGCTAAATAGCTCATCAACTTCTTGTTCTGTTAGACGAACTGGCACCATCTGGTTATTAATAGAGTTGCCGTAGAAGATGTCTGCGAAGCTTGGAGCAATCATTACTTGGATACCGTAGTCGGCTAGTGCCCAAGGAGCATGCTCACGAGATGAACCACAACCGAAGTTTTCGCGAGCAAGCAGAATGCTTGCGCCTCGGTAACGAGGTGCGTTCATGACAAATTCAGGGTTATCCTGTTTGCCCGCATCGTCTAGGAAGCGCCAGTCGTGAAATAGGTGCTGACCAAACCCGGTACGAGTTACCTTTTGCAGGAACTGCTTTGGAATAATCGCATCGGTATCGACGTTGGCTGCATCAAGAGGGACGACTAAGCCGGTGTGTTGTTTAAATCCTGACATGGTATGTTCCTTCTTAGTCTAGCTCTCTGATATCAACGAAATGTCCAGCAATAGCTGCCGCAGCGGCCATCGCAGGACTTACTAGGTGTGTGCGACCATCACGGCCTTGGCGACCTTCGAAGTTACGGTTACTGGTCGATGCACAGCGCTCTTGTGGACCTAGACGGTCGTTGTTCATTGCTAGGCACATTGAACAGCCTGGTAGGCGCCATTCGAAGCCTGCATCCTTAAAGATAGCGTCCAAACCTTCCGCTTCTGCCTGAGCTTTAACTTGCTCAGAGCCAGGAACGATAAGTGCTTGAACGTGAGAAGCGACCTGACGACCTTTAGCAATCTCTGCCGCAGCACGCATGTCTTCGATACGAGAGTTAGTACAAGAGCCAACAAACACCTTGTCTACCTTGTAATCTTTTAGTGATTTACCCGCTTCTAGACCCATGTAAGCCAGCGCTTTTTCTGCAGATGCTTTCTCTACTGGATCAGCGAAGCTTTCTGGTGCTGGAATTGGTTGATCAACCGCGATAACTTGACCTGGGTTAGTACCCCAAGTGACTTGAGGTTTGATGTCAGCACCGTTTAGTGTGACTACCGCATCAAAGGTCGCGTCAGCATCGGTTTTGAACGTTTTCCAGTACTCAACCGCAGCATCCCATTCAGCACCTTGAGGTGCGAATTTACGGCCTTTTAGGTACTCAAAAGTGGTCTCATCTGGTGCGATAAGGCCCGCTTTCGCGCCTAGCTCGATAGCCATGTTACACACCGTCATACGACCTTCCATAGAAAGATCAGTGATGGCCTCACCACAGAACTCAACGACGTACCCAGTACCGCCAGCGGCTGTTGTTTCGCCGATGATCGCGAGAACGATGTCTTTTGCTGTCACGCCAGGTGCCACTTTGCCTTGCACTTCGATTTTCATGGTTTTGGCACGAGACTGCTTTAGAGTTTGCGTCGCTAGAACGTGCTCAACCTCTGAAGTACCGATACCGAAAGCTAGTGAGCCAAATGCACCGTGAGTCGCGGTATGAGAGTCACCACAAACGATAGTCATCGCTGGCAAGGTAATACCTAGCTCTGGTCCCATAACGTGCACGATGCCTTGGTATTTGTGGTTGATGTCGTAAAGCGTCACACCAAACTCTTCACAGTTTTTCGATAGCGTTTCCATTTGGATACGCGCCATCTCACCAGAGGCGTTGATGTCTTTGGTCGTGGTTGACACGTTGTGGTCCATAGTGGCAAAGGTTTTGCCTACTTGGCGCACTTTACGGCCTTTTTCACGCAGGCCATCGAACGCCTGTGGTGAAGTCACTTCGTGAACCAAGTGACGGTCGATATAAAGGATTGGGTTTTCACCCTCAGCTTCGACGGCGATATGAGCGTCGTAGACTTTTTCGTATAGAGTTTTAGACATTGCTTAATTCCTTGCTTCCCCTAGCCGAGTTGAACGGCTGTCGGCTAGGGCAGTGTTTTAATTATGAATTCAGTACGTACGCTGCGATCTTGTCACCCATCTCAGAGGTGCTCAGTGCTGGCTTGTCACCGGCTAGATCGGCAGTTAGCTCACCTGCTGCCAGTGCTTTACTTACGGCTGCCTCAATATCTTGTGCTGCGGCTTCCTCACCTAGGCTGTAACGTAGCATCAGTGCAGCAGAAAGGATTTGAGCTACCGGGTTAGCGATGTTCTTACCAGCGATATCTGGTGCACTGCCGCCTGCTGGCTCGTAAAGACCAAACTGACTTTCGTTAAGGCTTGCTGATGGCAACATGCCCATAGAGCCTGTGATCATCGCACATTCATCAGAGATGATATCGCCGAAGATGTTTGAGCAAAGCATGATGTCGAATTGTGCAGGGTCTTTAATCAGCTGCATCGTCGCGTTATCGATGTACATGTGGTTAAGCGTGACATCTGGATAGTCCTTCGCAACTTCTTCTACCACTTCTCGCCACAGAATAGAGCTCTGTAGAACGTTCGCCTTATCAATTGAGTAAACGTTCTTGTTACGAAGGCGTGCAGATTCAAATGCGATTTTAGCGATGCGCTCGATCTCATAGCGATGGTAAACCTCAGTATCAAACGCTTTCTCTGTTGGACCTTCACCTTCACGACCTTTTGGTTGACCGAAGTAGATGCCACCCGTTAGCTCACGAACGACCACGATGTCGAAACCTTTTGCAGAGATATCAGCACGCAGCGGAGAAAAGTCCTCTAGGCCTGCGTGAATCTGTGCAGGGCGTAGGTTACAGAACAGTTGGAAGTGTTTACGAAGTGGAAGTAGCGCACCACGTTCAGGTTGATCGTTTGGCGGAAGGTGTTCCCACTTAGGGCCGCCAACCGAACCAAATAGAATCGCATTCGACTCTTCACAGCCTTTTACCGTGCTTTCTGGAAGCGGGCAGCCGTGGTTATCAATAGCAATGCCACCTACATCGAACTCTTCACGTTCTAGGGTAATGTTGTGTTTCTCTGAAATTGCATCAAGCACTTTATGAGCCTGAGCCATTACTTCTGGACCAATACCGTCACCTGGTAGAACCGCAATCTTGTAAGTACCTGCCATGGGGCTAATTTCCTTAAATGTTGTATTTGCTTATATTTTTATGTTGGCTTGTCAGATACAAGCCAACGAATTCTATTTTGAGGACCAAGGACCAAGGACCAAGGACCAAGGACCAAGGACCATCTTGTTATACCGCTTCAGCCTTGCTCTGTTTTATCTCTTCGATTTGATCCGCACGATGAATACTATTGATAACATGAAGTAGTGCCTGACCTGAAGCTTCAACGATGTCGGTTGAGACACCTGTACCGTGATATTTGCGACCTTTGTAGTTGGCTATGATATCCGCTTGACCTAAGCCATCTTCACCTTCGCCTTTGGCCGTCAAATCAAACTTGTCTAGCACTATGTCGTAACCTGTTACGCGATAGATACATTGGTAAAGCGCATCAACAGGACCATTACCCACAGCCGCTTCGCATTTCTCTTCGTCGCCGCATTGGATCTTAATGCTGGTGGTCGCCATGATGCTGCCTGATTGAACGCTCAAGTAGTTCAACTTAAAGAAGTCGTCTTCTTCGCGCAAGTTAGCAAAGTGCATTAATGCTTCTAGGTCGTAGTCGAACACCTGGCCTTTGCGATCCGCAAGCTTCAAGAAATCTTGGTACAAGGTATCTAGGTTGTACTCATGCTCGCTGTAACCCATTGAATCCATGTGGCTCTTAACGGCAGCGCGACCAGAGCGGCTGGTTAGGTTCAACGCTTTGTTTTTCAGGCCAATAGATTCAGGCGTCATGATCTCGTAAGTATTCTTATTCTTTAGCATGCCATCTTGGTGGATGCCTGAAGAGTGGCTAAACGCGTTGGCGCCAACAATCGCCTTGTTGTCTTGAATCGGCATATTACATAGCTGAGACACTAGCTTACTGGTGCGGTGGATCTCTTGGTGCTGAAGACCTGTGTGAACGCCTAAGAACTCTTGACGCGTCTTGATGATCATCGCAATTTCTTCTAGTGAACAGTTACCCGCACGCTCACCGATACCATTGATGGTCCCTTCGATTTGTCGAGCACCAGCTTGTACAGCTGCGATAGAGTTTGCCACTGACATGCCCAAGTCATCGTGACAGTGCACAGAGATGATGGCTTTGTCTATGTTTGGAACGCGATTAAACAGGGTTTGAATGATGCCACCGAACTCGTTTGGGACAGTGTAGCCTACCGTATCAGGGATGTTGATGGTGCGAGCACCAGCATCGATAGCGGCTTCCACCATGCGACACAAGTTGTCGATAGGGGTACGGCCCGCATCTTCACATGAGAACTCAACGTCGTCGGTGTAGTTACGCGCATGTTTGACCGCTTTGACGCCCATCTCAACCACATCGTCGTAGCTGCGGCGCAATTTATCCTGTACGTGAACGGTCGAAGTTGAAATAAAGGTGTGGATACGGAACGCATCCGCCACTTTCAACGCTTCAGCAGCCGCATCAATGTCTTTGGCTACGGCTCGAGACAACGCACATACGCGGCTATCTTTAATGTGTTTCGCAATCGTCTGTACCGATTCAAAATCACCCGGAGAGGAGATAGGGAAACCAGCTTCGATAACATCCACACCCAGACGCTCGAGCGCATAAGCAATTTGCAGCTTTTCTTTCACTGTTAGACTTGCTGAAAGTGCTTGTTCGCCGTCACGCAATGTGGTGTCGAATATAATCACCTGATCGTTCATATTTGCTTCCTCTTTATCCAGGTTAATCGTTTACGTCCAGTTCAATCGATATAAAAAAACCCGCTTGTGTAAGCGGGTTTTTTTGGAATTCTTTATGTGGTGTTTTTCGTCCACAACCTACCCGCGCGATGTTTTCACGATAAGGAGGAGGTTCAGGAGTTGAGAAAAACGTAATGACACTGTTATGCGTTCCACAAAAATAAGTTACAAGATTAGTACCGCACTCAGCTTCATGCGTCAAGGGTTAATCTGAATTTTTATGGATATCGGAGCAGTTCGCTCTTTACTTTTAGTGAGGGAGGGAGTGGCTAGCTCATAATTAATCATCTGATTAATATCTGATGAATTTAACTGTTCGCGGATTGAACAAGCTTTACTCTACAATTAATCGATGATTAATAAAAGCAAGGATTGGTATGACGAACGCGACTGAGGCCACACGTAAAGTTGGTCGCCCCAAAGAGCGCACGGATGCTAGGCACAAGCTGCTTACTCATGCGAGAGACCTGTTTGTTGTGATGCCGTATGACAAAGTCTCCACACGTCTTATCGCACAAAAGGCGGGCGTTAATATTGCCATGATTCGCTATTACTTTGGCAACAAAGAAGGTCTATTCGAGACTATGGTGCGAGAAACCTTGCAGCCAATGAAGAACAAAATGGAAGCGCTGATGAAAAATGGCGATTACGGCAATCTCACTGACTTCATGCGTACTTATTATTTTGAAATGAATAAAGTACCGCAGTTTCCCCGCTTGATCTCTCAAGTCATGCACATGCCTCCGTCAGCCACACAGCGTCGCTTGTTTGAAAAGGTGTTTGCCGACATTGGTCGTCCAGACCAAGATTTCATGTTCAACAAAATGTCTGAGCTCGGATTGTTGCGTGAGGGGCTGAGCCCACGTATGTGCAAAATCTCACTCATTAGCCTAATGGTGTTTCCATTCGTTGCACCGCCTGCTCTTTTGAGTTTGCATGGCATTGAAGTCAATGAAGAATTTTTAAACGAACTCCTCGAACATAACATCGCCTTGCTTAAGCGTGGGTTGTTGCGTGACCCATCCTAATTAAAAGAATGTATTGATATGAAGTCTATGAATAAAAAACTCCTTTTCTTTCCTGCTTTTGCAGTAGGTGTCTTAGCTTTAATTGCCGCTGTTAACCTGCGCCCTGATGTGCCAACCAAACCGGCAGGCGATCGTTCCCGTGTGGTAGATATCATGCCACTACAGCCTCAGATGTCGGCGCCAGTGGCGATTGGTTTTGGTCGCGCTGAACCGAAAGTTCAATGGCAAGCCATAGCAGAGGTAACCGGGGCGGTTATCTATAAACACCCCAATCTTGAGAAAGGCACAGTGATAGCAGCGGGCACAGAAATTCTCCGCATTGATCCTTTAGATTATGAGCTCAAGCTATCTCAAGCCATTGCCGATCTGAAATCGAGCCAAACCCAACTGGCGCGCCTCGATCAAGAAGAGACTAACTTAGAGCAGACTCTGTCGATTGAGATGAATCGTTTGAAACTGGCGGAAAACGAGTATCAGCGCCGTGTTGACCTAAATAAGCGCGGGCTTACTTCACAGTCTGATGTTGATACTCAGCAGCAAAATATGCTTTCACAGAAGAAGTTAGTCCAAGAGATTGAAAACCAACTGGCGTTGATGCCAGATGAGCGTGGTGTATCTGAAGCGCTAGTTAAAGTAAATCAAGCGAAAGCGGAGGAAGCACAGCGTTCGCTAGAGAAAACCCGCATCACGCTGCCGATGACGATGCGTATCTCAGAGGTCGATGCTGAAATCAATCAGGTGGTGAATTTACAGCAGACTATGGTCACCGCGCACCTCAATGATGTCATGGAAGTGGAAGCTCAGTTGTCAATCCACGATCTACAACTGCTTTCGGACACGCTTTCATGGGATGAAAATCAAGCCGAGCGCGGCGAACTTGATAAATTGCAAGCGACGGTCGAGTTAAGTAGTGGCAACCTAACCGCGACTTGGCCTGCCAAGGTTGCACGCGTCAGTGAAACGGTTGATGCCAACCAAGCAACCGCAGGGGTGATCCTAGAGGTCTCGCAACTGCCAAGCAGTAATGGCTTAGCGGGCACACCTGTATTGGTCAATGGCATGTTTGTGAAAGCGACTATTGAAGGGCAAAAGCAGCAATCATGGTCTGTTCCTGAGCGTGCTTTACATGGTGATAAGATCTATTTGATGAATGCCGAAAATCGTTTGGAAATGCGCGATGTGAATGTCGAGTATCGCCGTGATAATCAGGTGATCATTTCTGGTGAGCTTGAAGCGGGGGAGAAAGTGATCCTCAACGACATCTTGCCTGCTATCGAGGGGATGCTACTGCGTGATAGTCAAAGTGATGATCACAGCGCTGGAGAGGTCACTCAATGATTCGATTTTTCTCCAAACACCCAACGGCGGCGAACTTATTGATGCTTGCGCTGCTGATATTGGGTATCAGCTCGCTGTCGACCATCAAGCGTGAGACCTTTCCCGAGTTTGATCCTCCTTACATCATGGCAGCGATCACTTACCCGGGCGCCTCTCCACAAGAAGTGGAAGAGAGCTTGTGTGTACGTATGGAAGATGCCGTTGACGGCCTTTCAAACATCGTCGAGACCAAATGTGAAGCGATTGAAGGATCGGCAAGACTGACTCTTAAGCTTGATGAAAGAGCCGACATCGGCCGAATGCTGGTGGATGTTCAAACTCAAATCAACGCGATTAACGATTTTCCAGATGAGATTGAATCACCTGTCGTGCAAGAGCTGGATTGGAATGAACCTGTCGTCGATGTAGCGATCACCGCTGAGACCAGTTGGCCAGAGCTAAAAGCGTATGCTGAACAGTTAAAACGCACGCTTAAACTCGACTACGGTGTTTCGCTCGTTGATGTTAGTGGCTTTTCTGATCACCAATACCGTGTTGAGCTCAATACTCAAATCATGCGTCAACTTGGATTAAGTATCGGTGATATTGCGACCCAAATTGGTCATCAAAACATTAAACTGCCAAGCGGTAATGTCGAAACGGAAGATAAGAACTTTTTGATTCGCTTTGATGAGAGGCGTATTGCGCCTCAAGAGTTAGAGTCGATTGTGGTGGGTTCTAGCCCAAGCGGGGCATTAATTCGTCTTAAAGATGTCGCCAGTATTACTGACCGATTCGAACTGGATGAGCAAAAAGTCCTGTTTAATGGTAAGCCTTCTGCCGTGCTAAAAATCAGCAAGAACAAGGAAGACGACGCGTTACGTGTTAAAGAGAAGGTGACGGAGTTTGTTGAAGCGCAGCGCCTGATTGCTCCTGAAGGGGTCACGCTTGAGATGACTAATGATATGTCATCCATACTGTGGGACCGTCTGACCATGATGGTGAAAAACGGTTGGCAAGGTATCTTGCTGGTGTTTGCAACCATGTGGTTGTTCTTTAGTTTCCGTTACTCATTTTGGGTGGCCGCGGGCTTGCCGGTTGCATTCCTTGGTGGCCTATTTTTGATGGCGAACCTTGGGCTCTCCATCAACATCATGTCATTGGTAGGGCTGCTAATGGCGATTGGTATCATGATGGATGATGCCATCGTGATCGCAGAGTCGATACAGGCGCACCTAGATCGTGGGCAGACAATTGATGATGCGGTGATCAATGGCGTTAAGAAAGTGCTACCAGGTGTTATCTCATCTTTCTTAACCACAGTATGTATTTTTGGTAGCTTGCTGTTCTTGCAAGGGGAGATGGGGGCCGTACTTAGGGCAGTGCCGCAGGTGCTGATACTTGTTCTGTCACTGAGTCTTGTTGAAGCCTTCTTGATTCTGCCAAATCACTTGTCTCACTCTTTGCACAAGCACAACCGTGACAAGCAGCCTGTGAAGTTTAAACGTGTGCTGCTGGAGCGCTTTGAACACTTCAGAAACACCACGCTAGTGAATGCGGTAGATAAAATCGTCTCTTATCGTTATGCCTTTATGGGCAGCGTCTTTGCCGCGCTGCTTATCTCAGTCAGTCTACTGGCTGGTGGTGTGGTGAAGTTCAATCCATTCCCTGCGTTGGATGGTGACATTGCCGAAGCTCGTATTATTCTGCCACCGGGGGCATCGTTATCTCAGACAGAGAGAGTGGTTGATAAAATCGTTCTATCCGCTGAAAAGCTTAATAAGCAGTGGAGTGAAGAGATGGAAGGTGGTGAAACCTTGGTGAAGCAGATCACCAGTCAGTTTAATACTAACCGAGATGCCAACGAATCGGGTCCGCATATTGCGACGGTCAGACTGGATCTACTCAGTGCAGAGATCCGTAATACGCTCATTGATGAATTTATCGATGCTTGGCGTGAGGATGTAGGAGAACTTGCTGACCCCATCTCTATGGTATTTAAGCAGCCAACAATGGGGCCGGGTGGTCGTGCGATTGAAGTGCGTATTGCTCATGATGATCTGGATATGCTCAAAGCCGCTTCAGTGGAGATCCAACAATACTTGAATGAGTTTGATGGTGTGAGCGGCGTGCTCGATGACATGCGCCTCGGTAAAGAAGAAATCTTAGTCAAACTGCGTCCGGGTGCTGAGAGCTTTGGCGTGAACGGTCAGATGATCGCAAGTCAGTTGCGTGCGGCCTTCTTTGGTCAAACCGCCGATGAGATCCAAGTCGGTGTAGAGAACATTAAGATCGAAGTGAAACTCGACAAGCAAGATATCGGCGACATTCAGCAGCTATCGAATTTCCCGATTTTCTTAGCGGACGGCTCGCAAGTGCCGCTGGCATCGGTCGCGACTCTGGATTTTCAGCGTAACTATGTTCGTATCCAGCGCGTCAATGGGTTAAGAACGGTCAGCGTGTTTGGTGATGTTGATACCAGCAAAGCGAGCTCAACCGATATCATTAGGCAGTTCCAAGCCGAAGAAGTCGCTAAGCTCCAGAAAGAGTATCCTGGGTTGCGTTTTGATTTTGAGGGTGAAACCAAAGACAGCGCAGAAACGGGCGCGTCGATGGCAAAAGGCTTTTTGCTCGGGCTATTTGGCGTCTTCACCATTCTTAGCTACCAGTTCAGAAGCTACCTAGAACCGTTTGTGGTAATGCTAGCGATACCACTTGCCTTTATTGGTGTTGTCTGGGGGCACTTGCTACTTGGGCATTCGATGAGTATGCCAAGCATTATGGGTTTTGTGTCTTTGGCGGGGATTGTTGTCAACGACTCTATCTTGCTGGTGCAGTACATACGTCACCACGTTGATGAAGGCGACTCTGTGCATGATTCAGTGGTGAAAGCGAGTCGTGAGCGTTTCAGAGCCGTGTTCTTAACATCCATGACCACTGCTGCAGGTTTGCTGCCATTGCTTACCGAGACCAGCTTGCAGGCTCAGGTTATTCAGCCTCTGGTTATCTCAATTGTGTTTGGTATTTTTGCATCCACAGCGTTGGTGCTGTTCATGATTCCTTCGGCCTACGCCATCCTCGCGGACTGGGGATTGGTTCATAAACATGAAGAGCTGTAATACGACATAAATCCTCTCTCAATCAAATGAAGGTTAGTGACTAGGGTTCCTCTAGCGCTAACTTTCATCATTTCTCCAATAAATCGTCACCGAATTGTCATTGTTGCTGACTACTTTTTGATCATGAACTGCGCGTCTAACAAGGAGTAGGTTGTGCGAACGATTGAACCCATAGCAAGAATGGATTTGGCTTTTTCATTGTTTTGTCTAAAGCATCGCTTTAACGCCCAAGTTGCATCAGTCAGTCGTTGGGTATCTCGAACGGGCGACGGTCATTTGTACCTGTTACTTGGCATCGCTGTTTTTTGGTTAGATGAATCTGTTGGCAAGCTGTTTTTTGCCGCAGCCTTGTTAGCGTTTGCTATCGAGTTACCGATTTACTGGCTAGCGAAAAACAGCTTCAAGCGTCGCAGGCCCGAAGAATTTTCTCATTTACTGCAAGCCTTTATTACCCCGTCTGATCGTTACAGCTTACCGTCGGGGCATACTGCAGCTGCTTTTTTGATGGCGACCATTATTGGCCAGTTTTATCCCGAGTGGCATGACGCCGCTTTGATGTGGGCAGTGCTTATTGGCGCTTCACGTATTCTGCTTGGTGTGCACTTTCTTACTGATGTGGTGATTGGTGCGGTACTGGGGATGTCATCGGCGTACGTTGCGCTCGAATATGTGCAAACATGGTTTGGAGGCGTGTAAATGAAGATACTTTATGGCGTACAGGGCACGGGCAATGGTCATATTGCTAGAGCAAGAGCAATGAGTCAGGCGCTAGCTAATCATGATGTGCAAGTCGACTTTTTATTTTCCGGCCGAGAGAAAAGTAAGTACTTCTCGATGCAGCAGTTTGGTGATTACCAAACACGCCGCGGGTTTAGCTTCGTGACGGAAAACGGCCGTGTGAACTATATGAAAACGGCGTTTGAGAACAGTCTACCTCACTTTATTCGCGAGGTCAGAGAGCTCGATGTTTCTGGTTATGATGTGGTGGTCAATGACTTTGAGCCTGTTTCTGCTTGGGCCGCCAAGCAGCAAAACATTCCCACAGTGAGCATTAGCCACCAAAACGCATTTCTGTTTGATGTGCCCCAAAAAGGTGCCAACTGGCTGGATGATTCAGTGATTCAGCACTTCGCACCGTCACAGTATCAGCTTGGTTTACATTGGTATCATTTTGGACAGCCTATTTTGCCACCCATTGTGCATACGTCAGGAGAGGATGTAACCTCTGAAGACTTTATTCTTGTCTACCTTCCATTTGAAAACCCTGACGCTATTGTCGACCTGTTGCTTAGATTCGGGCAAAACAACTTTATTTGCTACCACCCTGAGAATATTGAACAGGCGCAGATAGAAAACATCTTAATGAAACCGCTTGGTCATGAGAGTTTTCAGTGCGATCTTCATCGCTGTGCTGGCGTGATTGCGAACGGTGGCTTTGAGCTGCCGTCAGAAGCGCTCAGCTTAGGTAAGAAGTTGCTCGTTAAGCCGCTGGATGGTCAATTTGAGCAGCAAAGCAATGCAGCAACGCTTGATAGTTTGGGGCTGGCTCAATCTATGGACTTTCTTGATGCCAGCGTGATTCGCGATTGGTTAGATGAGAAACAAGCTGAACGGGTTTTTTATCCAAATGTTGCTGAAGGCATTGCCGACTGGCTAGTCAGTGGGAATTGGTCATGTAGCGCTAATTTGCGTAAGCGCCTTTGGGACAAAGTCGACTTTCCTAGTTACGCCTCAGTTTAAGCGCACTTCAACATAACTCGACCAATCTTGAGGTTAGTTGGGCATAACAATAACACCAAGATCCGAATCGTACTTTGATTCGGGTCTTGGTGTTATTGTTATGGGTTGAATGCAACCTTGCGTATATCAATTGTGTTCAAGAATGTTCCATACCGATAGATATTAACTATATGCCAGGCGAATACTTTTGGTTGTCTTTTGTGCGTGCGTTAAATAGGCCCTGCTCTCACCTTTTGGTGAGTGCCATAGTGCTTGGTTATGTATCTGGCGATTTTATTCAACAAAAGTTATTAAAAATATAATTTATCTTTTTTTATATGTGGTGTAAATTATTGTTTTTTAAGGTTATTTCTTTTGTCTCGATAAAATTTGATGATTCTTTGTCAATCTTGTTGGTGTTGAGTTAATTATTGATGGATAGTTGGTTTCGTCCTCGAGGTATGCAGAGGATTAATAGAATGACGTAAGGTACACCACAGGCGATGACGCTGTTCTCATTGTTCTGTTTTATTGGTTACCAACCCCCATAGTCGAGATTGAAATTACACGAGGCTTACTAAATGTTAGACAAAAAAGATGCTATGAGCGCAATCGCTAGTTACCGCATGGAAAGCACATTACGCGGCGTAGATCTAAACCTATTGACTGTATTCGACGCAGTGATGCAAGAGCAGAATATCACTCGCGCGGCGCACAATTTGGGTATGTCGCAACCTGCAGTAAGTAACGCAGTAGCGCGTCTTAAAGTGATGTTCAACGATGAGTTGTTTATGCGCCAAGGTCGTGGTATTCAGCCTACTCAGCGTGCACGCCAGCTATTTGGTCCTGTGCGTCAAGCGCTTCAGTTGATCCGCAACGAGCTACCAAGCTCAATCTTCACGCCAGAGACTTCAACGCGTCTATTTAAGATGGCGATCTGCTCTCCTTGTGATATGCGTTTTGCACCGCGCATCATGCAAACTATTTCTGAGCAAGCGCCACACGTTCAGCTTCATCTAGATGCGGAAGCAGACCGTCAGCTAGCAGATCGCATGCGCTTCCAAGAAATCGACTTTGTTATCGATTACGCTCGTTACGACGCTCAAGGCTTCTCAAGCACTGAGATCTTCCAAGATGAATTGGTTGTCGTAGCAGCGAAAAATCACCCACGTATTCACGGTGCTGTAAGCACTGCACAACTAGCGAACGAAAAGCACGCTAAGCTGTCAAAAGTTCACGGTGTTCGTAGCTTCTCAGAACAAGCTTACCGTGACCTTGAGTGCCAAGCGTCTTACGAAGGTACGAGCCTAAGCAACGTACTGTACGTTGTGGGTCAATCTGAGCTAGTGACCATCGCTCCACGTTGGTTGGTTGAAAACGCAGTAAACAAAGATCAGCTTCAAGTGCTGACGCTGCCAACTGAAAACAACAAGATCAGTGGCTTCCTAAGCTGGCACGAATCTAGCGAAAAAGACAAAGGTCACATCTGGTTGCGTGATCAGCTAATGGTTATCTGTGGCGAAGTAGTTGCTTTGTCATAATCCATTACAACTTAATTCTAAAAGCCCTGAGTACGATGTACTCAGGGCTTTTTTCATATTGGTCAGAAGCTTATTATCACCCAGCGGAAAAGCTGCTAGGAATTATTGATAACTTTGATGTAGGTCTGTTGCCTTTTTCGCCGGCAGAGGTACACTTGTGCGCTCAAAAGGGCTTACATGTGTAAGCTAAAAGGTAAGATAGAACATGGCTAATTTAGATTTCCATATCGTAACTAAGATTCGTGAGCGAATCGCACAAGGTGGCGACAAGATCGCCTTACGACATAAAATCAACAATGTATGGCAAGGGATTAGCTGGAAAGAGTTTGGCGTTAGCGTAGATGCGCTGTCACTCGCTCTACTCGGAAAAGGAATCCAACCTCAAGATAAAATTGGTATCATTTCCAATAACATGCCGAAATGGACCATTGCTGATTTGGCTGCGCTTCAAGTTCGCGCAGTGACGGTACCCATTTACCCTACAAATACGCCAGCCCAAACCAGCTACATTGTACAAAACGCCGACGTCCGCATTCTTTTTGTTGGCGAACAAGAGCAATATGATGCAGCCGTTTCCATTTATGACGAATGTGAGCAGCTAGAGCTGGTCGTCGCGATGAGTGAAGATATTGTACTGGCTGACAATGATTTCTCTATGACTTGGCAGCAATTTACTGCCGACGTAAGCAGTGACGTCCAGCCAGAGTTAGACGCGCGACTTGAGCAAGCTAACTACGACGATTTGCTGACACTTATCTATACATCGGGTACCACAGGTCAGCCGAAAGGGGTGATGCTAGATTACGCCAATATTGCCGCTCAGCTACAAGGACACGATGAGAGATTAAGCCTTAGTGAAAATGATGTTTCGCTGTGCTTCTTGCCGCTTTCGCATGTTTTCGAGCGTGCATGGACTTTCTATGTATTGTACCGAGGTGGCACGAACTGCTACCTACAAGATACGATGCAAGTACGTGATGCACTTGGCGAGATCCGCCCAACCGTAATGAGTGCCGTCCCTCGTTTCTACGAGAAGATTTTCTCAGCAATCCACGAACGTGTATCTAAAGCACCGGTTCACCGCAAGATCTTGTTTACCTGGGCGGTGAACATGGGCGCAAAAATGGCGCAGTGCCGCCAAGACAATGTTGAGCCTTCGTTCTTACTCAAGAAGAGTTACGCGCTAGCGGACAAGATCGTATTAGGTAAACTTCGCGAGCTATTAGGCGGTCGTATTAATTTCATGCCGTGTGGCGGTGCGAAATTGGATGAAACCATTGGCCGCTTCTTCCAAGCGATTGGGATTAACGTCAAGCTTGGCTACGGTATGACGGAAACCACAGCGACCGTTTCTTGCTGGGATGATACCTGCTACAACCCAAGCTCCATCGGTATGCCGATGCCTGGCGCGGAAGTGAAGATCGGTGACAACAACGAGATCTTAGTGCGCGGCCCTATGGTGATGCGCGGCTACTATAAGTTGCCAGAAGAAACCGCGAAGAGTTTTGATGCTGATGGCTTCTTGAAGACTGGGGACGCTGGTGAATTTGACGCTGCCGGGAATCTGTTCATTACCGACCGCATTAAAGAGCTAATGAAAACCTCAAATGGTAAGTATATTGCTCCTCAAGCAATTGAAGGCGCGATTGGCAAAGATCATTACATCGAGCAAATTGCCGTCATTGCGGATACTCGTAAGTTTGTATCTGCATTGATTGTGCCTTGCTTCGATACGCTAGAAGAGTATGCCAAAGAGCTAAACATTGCTTACCAAGATCGCTTAGAGCTTATCAAGCACCACCAAGTAGTAGAGATGTTTGAAAAGCGCATCACTGAGCTGCAAAAAGAGCTGGCTAAGTTTGAACAGGTGAAGAAGTTCAAACTGCTTCCTAACGGTTTCTCGATGGATAAAGGCGAGTTAACACCGACGCAGAAGCTGCGCCGCAAGGTGATTAACGACCGTTATCAAGATGAGATCGAAGAGATGTACCGCGATACGCCTAGTAAGTAATCGCCTCTCTTCAACGAAACTCTCATAAACGAAAGCCCCAGCAAATGCTGGGGCTTTCTTGTTTCGGTTAGTTGTTGGCGTAAAGCAGTTCGCTGTATCTGTCTAATGTATCGAGACGAATTTGAGCATTGGCTAAAAAGGTTTGCTTCGCTTTACCCGTCAGAGACTTCGATTGCGGAAGTTTGACCGTTCTTGGGTTCTTATGTACGCCGTTGACCAAGAATTCATAGTGTAGGTGAGGCCCTGTGACTCGCCCTGTTCCGCCGAGTGTACCGACTGTCTGTCCCTGTTTCACTCGCTGGCCGGTTTTTACCTTACGTTTTTGTAGGTGCAAGTACTTGGTAATAAAGGTATTGCTATGTTTAATAAACACGTAGTTACCATTAAACTGGTTGTAACTTGATTTGATGACAGTACCGTCACCAGCAGCCCAAATTGGCGTGCCAACAGGCGCGGCATAGTCAGTGCCTCGGTGGGCTCGTACTTTACCTGTCACCGGATGACGTCGGTTTGGGTTGAAGTTGGAGGTTACACGACGAAAATCCAAAGGCGCACGTAAAAAGGCCTTTTTCATTGCTCGGCCATTTTCATCGTAATAGTTACCTGTTTTGTCATCGAAGATAGCGGTAAACGTATCATTTTGGTTTTTAAAGATCGCAGCGATGATCTTGCCACGGCCAATCACTTCGCCTTCGACGACTTTCTCTTGATACAGCAGCTTAAAGTAATCGCCTGAGCGGATATCTAACGCAAAGTCGATATCCCAACCAAAAATACCCGCTAGCTCCATGATTTGGTTGGCCGTCAGTCCAGCGCCAATTCCGGCATTCCAGAAGTTTGAGCTGATTTCTGCTTGGGCGTAGTTATATTGGTAGTCGACCTGCTTTTTGTCCCAGCTAGAGGTAAAGCCTTTCTCGGTTTTGGTGACTTTGAAGGTCTCATAGTCATTGATGCGGCGCTTTAACTGCACGAAGTCACTGTTTTCATCAAAACCAAAAGTCAGTTTGTCACCTGGGCGTAAACGTGAAAGCTGCTTCTTAATGTCATCGTTGGTATAGATAAGGTCATGAAGTAGGCGAGGGGAAAGGCCAAGACGTTGAAATAGAATGGCGGCACTCTCTCCTGAGCGAACGGTGTGTTCTTCCCATTTTAGTACCACGGTCGGCGGAGCGGCATTGCCAACAGGGAATGCATCGCTGTCAATGGAAAGCGCGTAGTGCTTGCCAATTTCGAGTCTGTCGTTGCTATCGTCGAGCTCTGAAATGTCAGGCAGAAACAGTGCAACGACGATAATGGCACTAAAAAAGGCGATGAGCGCGCGGTGTAGCCAAGGCAAGCGCTTTAAAACAGAGACCATGAGCGTTTAATTCAACATTATTTTTGTAATTTCCTAAACCAAATAGTCTAACTGGTTTCAAAAAACATCGCTATTCAAGTAAGATGTCCAACTAAACTATTTTTGCCAAATCTGTGGGAGTGAACAAGAATGGCGAACCTTGAAGCAGCGTTGGCTGAAATCAAACGCGGTGTCGACGAGCTAATTCCAGAAGAAGAACTGATTGCGAAGCTAAAAGAGAACCGTCCTCTTCGCATTAAACTGGGTGCCGATCCAACTGCGCCAGATATTCACCTAGGCCATACCGTAATTCTAAACAAACTACGTGCATTCCAAGACCTAGGTCACGACGTGACGTTCCTGATCGGTGACTTCACAGGCATGGTTGGCGACCCAACGGGTAAGAACACAACTCGTCCACCGCTAACTCGTGAAGACGTACTGCGTAACGCAGAAACGTATAAAGAGCAGGTATTCAAAATACTAGACCCTGCAAAGACTAAGATTGCGTTCAACTCTGAATGGCTATCTGAGCTTGGTGCAGAGGGCATGATTCGCCTTGCTGCAAACCAAACTGTTGCTCGTATGCTTGAGCGTGACGACTTTAAAAAGCGTTACGGCAACAACCAGCCAATCGCAATCCACGAGTTTATGTATCCACTGCTTCAAGGTTATGATTCAGTCGCGATGGAAACGGATGTAGAGCTTGGTGGTACTGACCAGAAGTTCAATCTACTCATGGGTCGTGAACTGCAAAAATCACACGGTCAAAAACCACAAGTTGTGCTCACTATGCCACTTCTTGTTGGTCTAGATGGCGTGAAGAAGATGTCTAAATCTGCTCACAACTACATTGGTGTGAGTGAAGCGCCTTCTGAAATGTTCGGTAAGATCATGTCTATCTCTGACGATCTGATGTGGAGCTACTACGAGCTACTGTCATTCCGCCCACTGGGTGAGATTGCACAGTTCAAGGCAGACGTTGAAGGTGGCGCAAACCCTCGTGACGTTAAGATCTTGCTTGCAAAAGAAATTATTGCTCGTTTCCACTCAGAAGCAGACGCTGACGCGGCGGAAAAAGAGTTCATCAACCGTTTCCAAAAAGGTGCGATGCCAGAAGAGATGCCTGAGTTCGACTTCGATGCAGGCCTTCCAATCGGTAACCTACTAAAAGAAGCCGGTCTTGTGAGCTCAACATCTGATGCTATGCGTATGATCCGCCAAGGTGCGGTGAAGATCGACGGCGAGAAGGTTGAAGATACTAAGCTAGTGCCAGCGGCAGGCCAAGCAGTTTACCAAGTAGGTAAACGCAAGTTTGCTCGTGTGACGCTGAAGTAATCTTCAATGGCTTGAAACTGCTGTAAAAACCTCCTTCGGGAGGTTTTTTTGTATCGGTTGATTGCCGATTTACAGGCATAAAAAAACAGACGCTTGTGCGTCTGTTTTTAGTATTCGTTTACTTAGCGTCTCTAATTATAGAGACTCAGTAAAGGTACGAGCGATAACGTCACGTTGCTGTTCTGGCGTTAGTGAGTTGAAGCGTACTGCGTAACCAGAAACACGGATAGTTAGCTGTGGGTAGTTCTCTGGGTTAGCTACAGCGTCTTCTAGAGTTTCGCGCTTAAGAACGTTCACGTTTAGGTGCTGACCGCCTTCGATCTTTGGAGCCGCTTCGATAGCTACTTCACGGCTTTCGTACTCACCTAGGTCGCTAACAGCGATAACTTGGTCAGCTTCAAAACCAGCATTTGCTGCAACACAACGAGCTTCGTTTTTCTCGCCGTCGATCAGCCAGATTGAGTTTAGTAGATCGTCGTTTGCTGCTTTAGTAATTTGGATACCTTGAATCATCACTATCTCCTAATCCACTTTCAGAGTGGTAAACTTATGGTGTTAATTTTCAAATTTTGTTGAGCTGCTCTATGTATAACCCGTTGTAGCTATTTTAGTATTGATTTAGATCAAATTACAACAAAAAACATTAAAAACATAAGGGTTAATTTTTTGACCAAGGTCAACTAAACCTTTAAAAATGGTGTGTCTAAATGATATTTTAAGTATTAAAATTTATTTGAGTGCTCATTTTGTTGTAATAAAACTACAAATTGAGCCAATTTATTGCTCTGGGAACCAAAAATCAACGATTTCCATAGCTAAAACTGAAAGTATAAGATCGCTAAATAACAGTTCTAAAAATGTGATCTCTATCGGGTGGAAGCAAGATGAATAAATTTATTGGGGCGCACGTTTCTGCGGCTGGTGGTGTGGATAATGTGCCACAAAGAGCCCATGCGATTGGTGCAAACGCTTTTGCGTTATTTACTAAAAATCAGCGTCAATGGGTGGCAAAGCCGCTTGATGAAAAAGTCATTCAAAATTTTAAAGCGGAATGTCAAAAATACGGCTTCCGAGCGGAACAAATTCTTCCGCATGATTCCTACTTAATTAACTTAGGTGCGCCTGAGCAAGAGAAGTTAGAGAAGTCTCGAGCGGCGTTTATTGATGAAATGGAGCGCTGTCATCAGCTTGGTTTAACCTTACTTAACTTCCATCCTGGTAGTCACCTAAAGAAGATTTCCGAACAGGAGTGTCTTGACCGAATCGCTGAATCTATCAATTTAGCGCACAAGGCCGTCCCTGAAGTGATTGCGGTGATTGAGAATACAGCGGGACAAGGGACAAACCTAGGTTGGCGTTTTGAGCATCTGGCACACATTATCGATAAGGTAGAAGACAAATCACGCGTCGGAGTCTGTCTTGATACGTGCCATACGTTTACCGCGGGTTATGATCTGCGGACAAAAGAGGCATGTGAGGCGACGTTTGCGGAATTTGATCGTGTTGTAGGCATGCACTATTTGAGGGCTATGCACTTAAACGATTCAAAGATCCCGTTGGCAGGTAAGGTGGATCGCCATCATTCACTTGGTAAAGGTGAGATCGGTTGGGCTTGTTTTGAGTATATTGCCAAAGATGAACGATTTGATGCTATCCCTCTGATTTTAGAGACAATAGAGCCCGAAATCTGGGCCGATGAAATCCAACAACTGAGACATTTTGCCATAAATAGTTAATTTCTTACTGTTGGATTATGCGTTTTTGGCATCTTTCTTTCATACTGAGTTACATGCATGTTGCATAAATCTGTGACTCTAAGAAAGGTAGGTGCCATTATGACTCGTCCAGCCGCTCCAAGACCAAGCACAACACGTTCATCGCGTTTCCCAAGTCCAAACCGTCATATTCATTGTCATGGACACTACCGAACGCCCCAGATGAAGAACCAGCATCATTGATATACTGACAAACTAAAAACAGCACTGACGTTCAAATTGCGCGTCAAAGGTGCGTGGCGTAAAGCCAAATGACAGTAGTGGTGACCCTCCGTTGAGTGATAGACTACGCCCCAGATTTCATCATCTAGGGAACGACAATGACAACACTCACCTGGCAAGACGTCATCGGTAAAGAGAAACAGCAAGCATATCTTCAGCAAACCCTAGAGTTTGTGGAGCAGCAGCGCGAAGCGGGTAAAATCATCTACCCTCCAGCGAGCGATGTGTTTAATGCATTTCAATATACCGAATTTGCCGATGTGAATGTGGTGATTCTTGGTCAAGATCCTTATCACGGTCCCAATCAGGCGCATGGTCTCTGTTTCTCGGTACTTCCGGGTGTAAAGACGCCGCCGTCCCTCGTCAATATGTACAAGGAACTCGCGCAAGATATTCCTGAGTTCGAGATCCCAGCGCACGGCTATCTCAAAAGCTGGGCTGACCAGGGCGTATTGCTTTTAAACACAGTGCTTACGGTCGAGCAGGGGCAGGCACACTCTCACGCTAAGCTGGGTTGGGAGACCTTCACCGACAGAGTGATTGAAGCGCTAAACCAAAATAGTGAGAACATTATATTCTTGCTTTGGGGTGCTCATGCTCAAAAGAAGGGATCGATGATCGATCGTCAAAGGCATCATGTATTGACCGCGCCGCACCCATCGCCGCTGTCGGCTCGTCGGGGCTTTTTTGGTTGTGGTCATTTCTCCAAGACCAACCAGTTACTAAAAGAGCTTGGTAAACCAGCGATCAATTGGCAGCCAGTACTCGACTAGTTCTATCTTTAAGTTGGCGATTTTTCGAGCATCATCAAAACACGCTTCCAGATTCTCTTATACACTTATAAGGAGTATGGATATGGGAGAAGGATTATGATGATCGAAAGGATTAGGCGTGAGCACGGCTATATGGTGCGATTGCTGGCGATATTGAACCGAAAAGTGCACTTGCTAGAGCAGGAGCAACCTGTCAACTACGAGGTGATCAAAGAGATTGTTGATTACCTTGCTAATCACTCAGAGAAAATCCACCACCCTAAAGAGGACATTCTTTATCACTACTTTATCGATAAGTATGGCTCGCAAGAGCATATCGATAATTTAGAAACTGATCACCAAGCATTATCTGAGAAAACGCATTCGTTCTTGGATATTGTTGAGATGATTCTGCACGATTCGGTGGTGCCGCAAGAGCTGTTCATCGGGCGGTTATCGGAGTTTATCCAAGATCAGAAAAAGCACCTCGATTTGGAAGAGCAATCGGTGCTGCCGTTGATTGAAAAGCGTTTTACGACCTCGGATTGGCAGCAGGTGGAGAGCCAGTGGACTGTGGTAGAGGATGATCCGGTCTTTGGTGGGACTATTGCAGACCGCTATAAACAGCTTGCCCAACGGGTTAGACAAAACGAGTTGGAGAGTGTTTAGGGGTCTATAAATAATAATTCCCTCCGTAGAGGGAATTATGAGTTTCATTTCTGCGAGTAAGGCGCGTAGGGAAGACTTAGTGTGCTAGACTCATCTGTTGTAGATATTGCAGCCAATCAGCGCTTTGCGTGGTTGGCTTAATTCGGTGTGCTTGTTCGGCCACATTCGTCGCTTTTGCGTAGTCTTTCAATCCCACATAAGCACGTACTTCCAGCAGTAATCGCTCTTGCTCTGGCATGCCTTTCACTTTGCTAAGAGATGCCAATGCTTGTTTGAAATCACCCTGTTGCAGTTCAAGTCGCGAAACTTCTTCATAGTATTTTTCATTTAGCCTTGCTGCTGCGAGCCAAGCTGTTTGTGCGTTTGTCCACTCGCGTGCCATTTGCCAATGTCTGGCTTGCTTGATGATGGTGTCGATATCGGTCTCTTTCACTTGCAAGTCAGCGTACGACTCTGCCGCTTTTTCGGGAATACCTTGTTGAGAGTAGAGCTGCGCTTTACTCAGCTTCAAATTGTCCGGGACTTGAATACCTGCTCGCTCTGCGGAGACTAATGTCGCGAGCGCCAACTTGTACTGTTTGGTTTGCATATACAGTGAACTAAGCTGCTGCCACCACATAACGTTATCTGGCTGCAGAGCGAGTAATTTTTGCGTGGTTAGAATCGCACTTTTCAGATGGTTTAGCTGCATCTCAGCACTTAGCTGTAAGCTCAATGGTTGCAGTTTTGGCGTGCTATCGAGCTGGTGGTAGTGTTTAATCGCTGCAAGTAACGACTTCCACTCTTGAAGTAGGTAGTGAGCGCGAGCCTTGTTTAACCAAACTCCGCTGATCTGCTGCTTCGACAGCTTTTCGTAAGAGTTTGCTGTCTTGGTCAAGTTGTTAAAGTGAACCAGCGCTTTCTCAGGCATATCTTCGGAGAGCATAAGCTCGGCAAGCATACGCTCTGTTTGCCAACCCTGCTCATCTTTAAACGCTTTTGTGTCGACGGCGATTTGCAATTGCGTGATGGCTTTCTTTGGCTGCTCCGCTTGCCAGTAGTAGATGCCGAGCATGCGAGCTACATACGCCTTGTCAAAGCTCGCGTTAGGCTTTAACCCTTCTAGTAGCGTGATGGCTTCGTTAAGTTTCTCTTCTTGCTCTAGCTCGTAGGCTTTGGATACCTGAGCTGCGGTGCGCATTCCAAGCTCCTGGCTTGCGAATGCACCTCCGGTTAGCACGCTAAGAGATAGGGCAAAGAGCGTTAATACACGTTTACTCATTGATTCAACTTAAACTCTAGTTTTACGGTCTGGCCAATACGAGGCGTTGCCTTACCATTGACGACCATAGGCTGATATTTCCACTGTTTTAACGCGACCATAGCTTCTCGCTCAAACATGCGCTTAGGGTTGGCTTCTACCACTTCGATATCGGTTGGACGACCACGCTCATCAATGGTGAAAGACATCACCACATAGCCCTGAATATTGCGCTGCAAAGCACGACGTGGATAACGTGGCTCTTTGCGATGCAGTGGCATAACTTGTTGGTTTTGGCCAATGTCCGGCACAGTCGGTGCGTTTAGCGACATGCCCGCAACCTGAGTCGATACCGAAATATTCGGCAGTTGTGGAGTGCTTGGCGTTTGAACGCTTGATACTTGCGAGCTTTGCTCAACCACTGCCGCAGACGGCGGGGTGGATGGCATTTTGGGTGGCTCTGGCAAAGTACGTTGTCGTCTTGCGGTTTCACTGTCGGGTTCAACCATAACGAGGTCATAGCTCAACCTTGGCTTCTCATCTGGCTTAGATTTTGGGCCAATATCGATCATCCAACTCATAAACGAGAATAGGGCAAACGCGAGGGCGGCGGCCAACGGTATGCTCGCAAGTACTCGAAGCATTTATGGACTCTCCGTCGCCAGTGCAATCTTGGTAACGCCAGCGCCTTTAGCGCTGTCCATCACTTCGACAACGGTGCCATTGAAGGCATGTTTATCGGCTTGAATAACCATAGAGGCATTAGGTTGTTCTAAAAGCAGTTTCTCAATGGTCGCTTGCACTCGCTCAACATCTACACGGCGTTTGTCGATATAAATGTCGTTGGACGATGTGATTGCGACAAAGATGCCAGCATCTTTTTGGCTGACCGCATGGCTCGCCTGAGGGCGATTAACATCAACGCCGGACTCGCGCACGAAGGAGCTTGTAACGATGAAGAAGATAAGCATGATGAAGACAATGTCGAGCATCGACGTCATATCGATGTTGGCTTCATCATTTTGTTTTCTACGGTGACCTAATCTCATTGTGAGTCTCCATCAGCAGACTGACTGGTTTTAGCAATAGCGGTTTGACGCTCACTACGCAGTAACTGCTCAAGTTGAAGCAGGCTTTTGCTGCTCCATTTTTGAATACGGGAAAAGGCGAGCATGCCGGAAAGTGCAGCAACCATGCCCGCCATTGTCGGGATAGTCGCCATAGAGATGCCTGCTGCCATCAATCTTGGTTGCGCACTGCCTTGCGCTGCAAGGGTATCAAATACGGTGATCATGCCGGTTACAGTACCGAGCAAACCAAGCATCGGACACAGACTCAATAGACACTTCATTAAGTTAATGTTCTGCTTGAGTTTGTTCTCCGCCTCGCTAAGCATGGCGTTGCGCTGGGACTGGGCATACCAAGAGTAATGGTCTTGGCGCATCGCCCATTTATCCACCCAGGTCTTTCTCTCTGAGGGAAAAATCTTGGCGAAATAGATGACGCGCTCCACGGCCACCACCCAGAAGATGAACACAACGGCGGCCAGCCACCAAAGCACTGGCCCACCTTGTGTCATAAACTGATTTAAGTGCTCGCTTCCTGGCAACCAACTAAAGAGGTTATGCGGCATACGCTTGCTTAGTCTCCATGGTTTGCGTTTCAGCTTGCTCTGCGACAAGACCCACACTCTGTCTTTCAAGAACGTTGCGGATCGCTTCTGCCTTTGAGCTTAATAGGTTATGAGCTAGAAGCAGCGGCATAGCAGTAATCAAACCAAGAACCGTAGTCACAAGCGCCATTGAGATGCCGCCAGCCATCACTCGTGGTTCTGCGTTACCAAATTGTGTGATGACCTGGAAGGTTTCAATCATACCCGTCACGGTGCCGAGCAGGCCAAGCATTGGAGCAAGTGCTGCCAGAAGTTTTAACATGCTCAAGCCGCGCTCGAGATGTTGCTGCTCATCCATGATAGATTCAAGAAGTCGTAGCTCAAGGGCTTCTATGTGTAGTTTTTTCTCACTGTTATAAACGCTGAGTACGCGACCTAACGGGTTATCGGTTGGCGTTTCTGGTGTTTTAAGCTGCTTCTTAATCTTTTGTTCTGTCGTCGTAAGAACCACAGCGCGATACAGCGCGATGATCATACCAATGGTAAATAGAGCTGCGATGATCTTACCTACGATGCCACCATGGGCAAAACGCTCGCCAAGGGTTGGGTTATCTGCAAGTTGTTTGTAGATATCCCCGCGGCTCGGGTCGATAAGTGTTGCGGTTTGACCGGTCACGATGCCCGCGGTTTCGGCCGATGTCGGTACTTCTTTTGGTAGGCGAGGGAAATTGCTTGCTAGCTTACCGTTCCAGTCAACTGGGCCGTGTTCAGCAAGCAGCGCAAAGTTACCTAAACGAGTCGCGTTGATCGTGGTGATTTCACCTGCGCCATTAACAAATGGGACGTTGACTTCAGCATAGGTTGCGCTAGAGACGATTTGCGCTTGGTAGGCTTCCCACAGGCCAGTAAGTTCTTGAATCGATGGCAGCGTTTTGGCGGCAACAATGTTGTCAATCGCTTGAATTTGCGCTGACTGCTGCGTGTTTGCAACAGACTGCTCAAGTTCGACTTGCAGTTCTTTCGCTGATTGACGCACCACGCCAAACAGTTCACCCAAGCTACCTGTCTCTAGATGCAGTTTCTTTTGCTGCTCTGCCAAAGTACGTTCGTTTTCTGAAAACGCAGTGCTCAAGGATTCGATGCTGGCTTCAAGCTCAGCTTTACGACTTTCTAGTTGTGCTTTACGAGCTGCAAGTGATTGTTCTTCATGCTTAAACTTCGCTTCACGTTCGCTGTTGTGAGCTCGCTCTTGTTGCTGTGCTGTCTGTGCTTTTGATGTCAGTGAGTCCGCGGCGAAGCTTGGTTGTGATAAGCCGAATGCAAGCAGTGCGGCGAGGAATACGGAATTGCGCATTAGCTCGGATCCTTCTGTAGAGACACTGGAAGCTCAATTAGAGCAGGAGAGGCTTGCTTATTGGCAATGGCAAACGCTTTGTCAATCTGTGGAGCTAGCGATGCATCGACAGCAACCCATCTGTTTTGAAGGCTATCCCAAGTCCAGTATTGGTTTCGGTCGAGACTACGGGCAACTAATGACAGTCGACCTAGATAAAGTTGCTCAGCTTCAATCTCGCTAACGACGTTCGTTTCGTTGCTGACTTGGATAAGAGAACGATAGCTACCTAGCTTGATGCCGTAATCCATCTCAATCTGGTAAGCCTCAAGAATACGGCGATACTTTTCTGCATCACTCACATCAGCCTGTGGCATCAGCGCTTTTAGCTCATCGATTCTTGCTAGGCGAGCTTGCTGGCGAATCGGTTTGTCGCTAGCGATGTGTTGCTCCAGACCTTCGAGCATTTGGTACATCAAAGGCACAACACCTTGGCGAGTATCACTGATTTGCTCAAGCTGCCTATCAATGCTCGTCATCTCTTGCTGCTGATTATCGACGACATCTTTTAGGTGGCGCTCATAAACCTCAAGGTTGGCAACCTCTTGCTCAAGCATGGCAATATCGGATTTAAGCTCAAAGGCTTTGTCGCTGCTTTGGTTGATGCGAGCTTGGCTTTGCACGCTTTGTGTGATGGTTTGAGCTTCGACATTGCGAGCTGTGTTGAGGTCATTTGCACTCGTGACACTGCTGATGGTTAGCAATGGAAGTGAGCACAACATGAGACGAAGAGCCGTCTTGTTCATTTCTATAGCCTTCTGCTGTTACTAGAAAGTACCGATAGTGTATTAGGATGACGTCGACAGCACTGCGCTGCTATCGAACGAAACGAAGGCGTATTGTAGGGCAAGCGCAAAAAGAAATACAGACTAAATGATATTGATATGGGTTATCATTTGACTTTCGTCAATTTGTTTTCGGGGGTGAATCACAAATGTTCATCAGTTGGATAAAGAAAAACCCTCTTAAAAGAGGGTTTTACATGTTATCAGTGACGAGGTTTCAGGCTCATCGTCACCGAAAATCTGTTATTGAAGATTGAGTGATCATTTAAAGGTCAACATCGTCGAGCGCAAAGTCGAGACCGATGTCCATGTCGTTGAGTTCTTTTTGTAGACGCTGTCTGTCTTTAATGGCCTCAATTTCACGCCATTTTCTTTTGACAGGTTTTGAGCGAGCAGCGCGCCCTCTTGGAGCATCTACTTCCGTAATCTCATCCAGTTCAAAGCCATCCATAAGCTACCTCACTTGTTTTTGTTCTCCCTACGGAGCCCTTTAAGTACCATATTCTTACGCAGACTAACTTTGATATGTTTCTCATTTGTTTCGAGACTATGAATGTTTTATGCCATTTTGAACTCAATCTCACACTTTTAGAGCTTTGATTCGAATAAAAAATAACCACTTAAATCACAAATTGCAAAAGAGTCCTTCTGTGAATTTTGTTAACGCTCTGTGCGAATCAAGCTGAAGGGCAACGTTTGCGTGCTACGATAAGCATTCTCATTGCCTGATAACTGGCAAAAAGTACCTCGTTTGGTAAATGAGCGCAGACCCGTTGTGCTAACAAGGTTTGCACTAATTTTGTCTAACCCTAAGTACTTTACGGCTAACACCTAAAGGTTGTTGTATATTTGATACTAACTTGAGGCAAAAAAGTGAAGCGCTTGCTTTGATTAGTGTTAACTTTTCGTGATTTTAAGGTGAAAAATAACAATGATATCCCACCGATTGCGTATTGCTTTTTCGTGAGCATGGCTGCAAAATCCGCTCCGTCAAAAAATACGCCGACTTGTATGCCGTTCTCAAGTGGTAAGAAATACAAGCTAAGTTGCCGTGAAAAAGAAAGAAATGAACAAAACTTCACGGATGGAGAAGACCATGGCGCTTAGGACGCACTCGGAAGTGCAGCTCGGACTCTAACTTTAAGTGAGGTTTAAAGTGACAGACGTTATTAATCTAATGAACGATCTACTTTGGGGATCGATTCTTGTTTACTTACTCGTAGGTGTGGGGATTTACTTTACAGTACGCCTTGGGTTTATTCAGTTCCGCCATTTCGGTCACATGTTCAGTGTGCTGAAAAACAGCCGCAAGGCAGACACTGCTGGTATTTCATCTTTTCAAGCACTTTGTACCAGTCTTGCTGCTCGTGTGGGCACAGGTAACATGGCTGGTGTTGCTGTTGCACTAACGGCAGGTGGCCCTGGTGCTATCTTCTGGATGTGGTTGATTGCAATGCTGGGTATGGCGACATCATTCGCGGAAAGTACTCTAGCGCAGCTATACAAAACCAAAGATGACGACGGTAACTACCGTGGTGGTCCAGCTTATTATATGGAAAAAGGTCTAGGCATGCGCTGGATGGGCGTATTGTTCTCTATCTTCCTTATTATTGCTTTTGGTTTGGTGTTCAACGCGGTTCAAGCAAATGCGATTGCCAATGCGATGAATACCGCGTTTGGTTTTGATCCAATGATCGTGGGTGTGGT
This sequence comes from Vibrio sp. CB1-5, assembly GCF_059412285.1. NCBI lineage: Bacteria > Pseudomonadati > Pseudomonadota > Gammaproteobacteria > Vibrionales > Vibrionaceae > Vibrio > Vibrio sp. CB1-5. Next base: position 239,338 of record NZ_JBJHPB010000002.1, read on the forward strand.
GATTGTTCTTATCTCTGCATTCGTTATCTTTGGTGGCGTACGTAAGATTGCGCGTACAGCGGAGATTATCGTTCCAGTAATGGCATTGGCGTACCTTGTTCTGGCATTTGTTGTCATGTTTATGAACATTGAGAAAGTGCCAGATGTGATTGTTTACATCTTTAAGAGCGCATTCGGCTTTCAAGAAGCGGCTGCTGGTGGCCTAGGTTATGCTATCGCTCAAGCGATGATTCAAGGTATCAAACGTGGTTTGTTCTCGAACGAAGCTGGTATGGGTTCTGCGCCAAACGCAGCGGCATCGGCAACGCCGTATCCGCCGCATCCCGCGTCTCAAGGTTACGTACAAATGCTTGGTGTGTTTACAGATACTATTGTTATCTGTAGTGCGACTGTGGCTATCATCCTCATGTCGGGTGAGTATGTACCGCATGGTGAAGTGACGGGTATCGAGCTGACTCAGCGTGCTCTGAGCTCTCAAGTTGGCGACTGGGGTGGTATCTTTGTAGCGGTTGCGATCTTCTTCTTCGCATTTACCTCTATCATTGCCAACTACTCGTACGCAGAAACGAACCTGATTTTCTTAGAGCATAACCACAAAGCGGGTCTTGGCCTGTTCCGTATTATCGTACTAGGCATGGTGATGTTTGGTTCGGTGGCAACGCTACCAATGGTTTGGGCGCTAGCGGATGTGTCGATGGGTCTGATGGCCATTGTTAACTTGATTGCGATCATCTTGCTATCGGGCATCGTGATCAAACTTGCCAAAGACTACAACCAGCAGCTTAAAGCAGGCAAGGTTCCAACCTTTGATGCCAATGACTACCCAGAGCTGAAATCTCAGCTTGAAGAGGGGATTTGGTATGATGAGAAGGAAACAGCGAATAAGTAATCGCTTTTACCTATCTCAAAAATAGAAAAAGCCATGCACTATTTCATTGATGAAAGTGCGTGGCTTTTTTTATACTGAAGCAAACCAATATTAAAAGAGTAAAGTCATGCTTATCGTTGTTTCACCCGCTAAGACCCTAGATTATGAGTCACCGCTCGCGACTGAGCGATTCACTCAACCAGAGTTGATTGAACATTCTGCTGAGCTTATTAAAGAGTGCCGTAAGCTCACTCCGGCCGATGTCTCTGCTTTGATGAAGGTGAGCGATAAGATCGCTGGCTTGAACGTGGCGCGTTTTGAAGAGTGGTCAGAAACGTTTACAACAGACAATGCTCGCCAGGCCATCCTCGCCTTTAAAGGCGATGTATACACTGGATTAGAAGCAGAAAGCTTGTCTGAGGAAGACTTTGACTTTGCTCAGCAGCACTTGCGTATGCTCTCGGGTCTTTATGGCCTGCTTAAGCCATTGGACTTGATGCAGCCTTATCGTTTAGAGATGGGCACCAAGCTTGCCAACGAGCGTGGCACTAACCTGTACCAATTCTGGGGCGATATTATCACCCACAAACTCAATGATGCACTTAATGCACAGGGTGACAATGTACTGATTAACCTAGCATCTAACGAGTACTTCAAAGCAGTTAAACCAAAACAGCTCGATGGTAAAGTCATCACGCCGGTTTTCAAAGATTGTAAGAATGGCCAATACAAGGTCATCAGCTTCTATGCCAAGAAAGCGCGTGGGATGATGGCGCGTTATATTATCGAGAACCGTATCGATTCGATTGAAGAGCTGACCGCATTTGATGTTGCAGGCTACTACTTTGTTGAAGAAGAATCGACGGCGACTGAACTGGTGTTTAAGCGCGAAGAGCAGTGATTAGATATCGAAGTGATTAAAAAAGGGTGTCAGACCAAGTCTGACACCCTTTTCTTTTACCTGGGGTTCACGCTTATTTCTTCTTAGCGCTTTTCTTTTTCTTCACCGCTTTTTTCTTGTCGTCTTTCTTCGGTTTTTTCTTCTTGAAGACCGGCTTTTTGTGCGTTGGGCGCATGCCGTCGATAAAGCGTTCTTTGATGGTCTCTTTGGTGTAGCGAGCGACGCGATCCATCATTGGTTGATCGTGTGCTTCTACAATAGAGATGGCGATGCCTTTTTTACCTGCGCGCGCGGTACGACCGATACGGTGTAGGTAGACATCGGCACTGCGAGGCATGTCATAGTTGATGACGTGAGAGACATCTGGCAAATCGATACCACGTGCGGCGATATCGGTCGCGAGCAGGACATTCACTTGGCCATCACGGAAGCGGCTGATCGCGTTGTTACGACGATCTTGTAGCATCTCACCTTGGATCCACGAACATGGGATCTGCGCGCTATCGAGTTGCTGACGAAGCTCTCCAAGGCGCTCGCGTGTCTTTACAAATACGATAGTACGCTGCGCTTGTTCGGTCAGGATGTGTTTTAGCAAGTTCAGTTTGTGATTCGCATCATCGGCGCGGTGATACCACTGGGTGATCTTTTTGCGCTCGCGTGTTGATGGCTGCGCTTCAAGCTCTGCTGGGTTTTTCAAAAGATCGGCGGTGAAACCTTCTACACCACGACCTTCAAGCGTTGCAGAGAACAGCAGCGTTTGCTTACGCCAGCGACACTCTGCTGACAGGCGATCAACGGTTGGACCAAAGCCCAAGTCCAACATGCGGTCTGCTTCATCCAGTACTAACCATTCGATAGCACGGCAGTCAAAACGCTCTGCTTCGATGTATTCCATTAAACGACCTGGCGTTGCTACCACGATATCTTGAGTTTCTGCCAGTGTGGCGGCGTGAGAGTCATACGTGACACCACCGGTAATGGTCGCAACTTTAAGGCGAGTGTACTTAGCGAGTGCCGTTGCTTGCTCTGCTACTTGCATTGCCAGCTCACGAGTTGGCGTTAGGATCAAAATACGTGCTGGACCTGCCTTCTTGCGAGGGAAGTCGAGAAGGTACTGAATGGCTGGGATAGCAAAGGAAGCGGTTTTACCTGTTCCTGTTGGTGCAGAGGCAAGAATATCCCTTGCATCCAATGCTTGTGGAATAGCCTGAGCCTGGATGTCAGTTGGGCGGCTAAAGCCCATTTCTTCAATCGCTTCTAAAAGGACCGGATCTAGATCGAGTTCGGCAAAGGTTCTGATCACTATAGTGTCTCCACAAGACGTAGGTTAACCCTGAGCAAAAAAACATCAAACAGGGAAAAAGTAGGGCGGCTATTATACTCAAACGAACGCGCGGCGCACTTACATTTTAAGGTAAAAGTCCTTAGTTAGAGTAATAAAATCCGCAGAATATCCACCGGCGTCACTATGGATAACTAAATGCTCCTCTTTACACTCTTCAAATACCTGACTCAAGGTAAACAGCAGACGGTGACAAGGCTTTTTAGGGGTGGTTTGTACTCGGCATAGGCGTGTTAAATGCCAACCTTGCTGCTTAGCCATTGCGATGAACTGCTCACCTTCTGGTGTTGGCAGGACAAAGCTGGCTTGTCCTTCCTCAATAAGTAAGCTGCGGCAGCGCTCTAGTAATTGCTCATGTGCTAGGGTGTGAGTATGTCTGGCAGTGGCTCGCTGGGTATTGTGCGAGACTTCACCACTATTAAAGTAGGGAGGGTTGCAAATGATCCCCGTAAATCGTTCGCTAAAGTTTTGGTTTAATACATCGCCTTGAAGCAGCGTTAAACGTGCACTCCATCTGCTGGCCCTGAAGCTGCGTTTGGCGTCATTAATGGCCGTGCTGTCGATATCGACCGCCATAATTGCGGCAGTTTGAAAGCGCTGAGCGCACATTAAGGCTAAAAGGCCAGTACCGGTGCCGATATCAAGCAGCCGCTCGGCGTTGGTAAATTGTGCCCATGCACCAAGAAGTACCCCATCGGTGCTAACAGGCATTCCTGAGTGACCATCGAGAATTGCGAACTGTTTGAATTGAAAGCCTTTCGTTGTTGATGTGCTACGAGTCATAAGTTATTTTGTTAATCGTTTGCTTTTTAGTGATAGGTACTGGTGTTAAATTTTTGAACAGTGATATGTTCTGTTTTTGATCGGTGTGTTTATGAAATTGATCGAGATGAAATACCGCCTTGGTTTGTCAGTCTAGTTATTTGAACTGCTTTTAATTCGATTAAGCAAATTTATATAGTGTTTATATCTATATCTATTGCTTATTGACTAGTGATTCGTCATTATGCCCGCCTTATTTTACGAGGGAACCAAGATTCCTTCTATAGAAACACAACATAACAAGTAAGGGCATATCTGTGAAACAGACGTTAAAAACAACAGATATTATAGCAGTCGGTTTTATGCTGTTTGCGTTTTTCCTTGGTGCTGGCAACATCATCTTTCCACCACTAGCGGGTCAATTGGCGGGTGAGAATTTGCTCCCAGCGATGACCGGTTTTCTTCTCACTGCAGTAGGTCTTCCTCTTCTTACCATTATTGCTGTTGCAGTGGCAGGAGGCTCTTGGGAGCACCTGACGAAAGACTTGCCAAAGAAAGCTGCGACGCTTATTGCGGTACTGATCTTCATTATTATCGGTCCTGCATTCGCCGCGCCTCGTACTGGTCTAGTTGCTTATGAAATGGCGATTCGCCCGTTCTTCGCGGACGCCGCACAAGTACACCTAACGATTTTCTCAATCCTGTTTTTTGCTGTTGCTATGTCATTTGCTTGGTCGCAAGGCAAATTGATTGATGTTATCGGTAAGGTGCTTACGCCAGTTCTGTTTGTTGGCCTTATTGTTCTTGCAGGTGCGGTATTCATTGACCCACAAGGTGAGATGATTGCTCCAGTCGGAGAGTACCTAAGTCAGCCTCTGACGAAAGGTTTCCTTGAAGGTTACAACACCATGGACACCTTCGGTTCTTTGATGTTTGGTATGTTGATTGTGGATGCACTGCGTAAGAAAGGCATCACTGAGCAAGCAGCAACGACTAAGTACCTAATTAGCGCGGCATTCATTGCGGCAGCAGGTCTTGCATTTGTCTACATCTCACTGTTCTACCTAGGTGCGACGAGCGCAACGGTGGCAGCAGGTGCTGACAACGGCGGCGCAATCTTAAGCCAATACGTACAAGCGTTGTTTGGTCCATACGGTCAAATCGTTCTCTCTGTGATTGTGTTGCTAGCGTGTTTGACGACGGCGATCGGTCTGATCTCAGCGTGTTCTGATTACTTCAGTTCACTCACGTCTATCAGCTACCAGAAATGGGTTGTGATCATTGGTGTTGCATGTGCTGTTGTAGCAAACGTTGGTTTGGCACAGCTTATCTCACTATCGGTTCCAGTACTGTTTGCGCTATACCCAGTTGCGATTGCGCTAGTCGCTTTGACATTTACTCGCAAGTACCTAGCGAACCCGAAACTTGCTTATCGCGTGGTTATCTTAGTATCACTGGCATTTGCTATGATCGATGCTGCGAAAGTAGCGGGTATTGATGTGTCTGCATTCAACGCACTGCCGCTGTTCAGTGTAGGCATGGGTTGGGTAATGCCTACGTTTGTTGCGATTGTTTGCATGTGCTTTATTGGTCGCAGTGACCAAAGCCTAGAGCAAGAAGCTGCGTAGTAAACTCTACTAGCAAGACTTCGCAAAAACTAAAACGGCGCCTATTATATAGGCGCCGTTTGTTTAGGCATTTTTTCTTTGTAAGTATCAAATCTGTCAGCATCAAAGCGTTTGCTGATACTCAACAAGGATTTGCTCAATCCAGCTTGCAATGCGCTCATCACTGAGTTCGTATTGAGAGTCTTCATCCAAAGCGAGGCCGACAAACTGACTGCCATCTTCGGTGAGTGCTTTTGACGCTTCAAATTCGTAGCCTTGGTTATTCCAGTAACCAATAAATTGAGCACCTGTTGGTTTAAGCTCGTCGTGTAGCATGCCCATGGCATCGAGATACCATTCGCCATAGCCTTCCTGATCGCCTAACCCGAATAGAGCGACAACTTTACCACTGAGTGATACACCGGAGATTTGATCCCAAATAGCGCCCCAGTCTTCTTGGAGTTCACCAAAATCCCAAGTGGAAATGCCTAAGATAAGCAGGTCGTATTCGCTCATCTTGGTAATAGGCGTCTCTTTTACGTTGAATATGTCGACGATATCAGGGCCGATGATGTCGCGGATTTTCTCTGCAGCCATCTCGGTGTAGCAGGTGGACGAGCCGTAAAATAAGCCTATTTTCATAACTTCACTGTATCTTGGTTGTGATGATTGGCCAAGATTCTACTCTGAATTCGACCATCTTTGCAGCGCTTATTCGTTAGGTGATGGTTTTTTATGGCAATCTGGTTTTTTCTCGCTTACTCTGTTCAAAGTACTGTATAAACATCCAAGAGGTAGTCGTGAGCGACGTCAATATCCAAGATCAGGGCTTAGTGGAGCAATTTCTCGATTCCATGTGGATGGAGCGAGGATTGTCAGAAAACACCTTGGCGTCTTATCGAAATGATTTGGTGAAGTTGTTGAAATGGATGCATGAACACAACTATAAACTGGATTTTATTAGCTTAGCGGGCTTGCAGGAGTATCAAAGCTGGTTGGCGGATCAAAACTACCAGCAAAGCTCAAGAGCGAGAATGCTGTCTGCCATCCGTCGGTTGTTCCAATATCTGCACCGAGAAAAACTGCGCTCGGACGATCCGACCGCTCTATTGGTGAGCCCAAAGCTTCCTAAGCGACTACCGAAAGATTTAACCGAAGATCAAGTAACGGCGCTCCTGGATGCGCCCGATCCGAACGATCCAATAGAGCTGCGTGACAAAGCGATGCTAGAGCTTCTTTACGCTACTGGCCTTCGTGTTACAGAGCTAGTGAGCCTGACGATGGAAAACATCAGCCTGAGACAGGGCGTGGTGCGTGTTGTTGGTAAAGGCAACAAAGAGCGTTTAGTGCCTATGGGCGAGAACGCCATTGATTGGATCTCTGAGTTTATCGATAAAGGTCGCCCGCAGCTGCTTGGTGAAAAAACCTCGGATGTGGTGTTTCCAAGCAAACGCGCAAGGCAGATGACCCGACAAACCTTTTGGCACCGTATTAAGTTCTATGCTGTGTTGGCTGATATTGATACCGAGTTATTGTCGCCACACGTATTAAGACACGCTTTTGCGACGCACCTATTGAACTATGGTGCAGATCTGCGTGTCGTACAGATGTTGCTCGGGCATAGTGACTTATCTACGACACAAATTTATACTCACGTAGCAACTGAACGATTGAAGAACATTCATAGCCAGCATCATCCAAGGGCTTAATTTAACGTTTTCTATACAAAGGTGATTTTAATGAGCGTATTACGCCGCTTAACTCTACTTTCTCTGCCATTTTTCGTGACGGCTTGCGGTGCAGAAGAGTCTCAACCAAGCCAAGTAACACCAGCAACTGCCGTTGAAGCGGCGGCGGTAAGCAGCGCAGCAGATGAAGCGGCCATTCGTGAACGACTTGCCAAAATCGGCATTGAGGTATCAGAAGTGGTGGCTTCAGATATTGCGGGTCTGGTAGAAGTTCGCACTCCTGGCGGTATCTTGTTCGCATCACCATCAGGTGATCATTTCATTGCGGGTACGTTGTACTCGATTGATGCTGACGGTAATTACAAAGACGTGATTGCTGAGCGTCAGGCTCCAATCAATGCGGAAAAAATTGCTTCATTTTCTGACACAGTCATCGAATACAAAGCAAAAGACGAGAAGTACGTAGTGACGGTATTCACTGACGTTACTTGTGGCTACTGTGTGAGACTGCACAGCCAAATGCAAGAATACAACGACCTTGGAATTACCGTGCGCTACCTTGCTTACCCACGACAAGGCGCGACAGGCTCGGTTGCTGATCAAATGGCGAAAATCTGGTGTTCAGAGAATCCAGCAGGCGCGATGCATGATGCGAAAGTTAACCGCAAAGAAGCAGTGTTCGATGGCGACCTGAAACAGTGCCAAGAGACCGTAGCTAAACACTACGAGCTTGGACGCGAGCTAGGTATCAGTGGTACTCCAGCAATCTTCCTACCAAATGGTGAAATGGTCGGTGGTTACCTTCCTCCTGCTGATCTTCTAAAGCGTCTACAACAAATTCAATAACGATTAGGATTGGGGCCTCTTTGGGCCCCATTGCATTTTATGATAGAAATCCAACGCCGCCCTGATGTCGATATTTCGATACTTCCTGACTCTATTCCTGCATTGCTGCGCCGTCTTTACATCAGCCGTGGCGTGAGTGATGTCGCTCAATTGGAAAAAGCGGCTAAAGGGCTGCACTCTTACCAAGAGCTAGCAGGTATTGACGCCGCTGTTGAGCTGCTGTTTGAAGCGATTGAGCAGCAAAAACGCATTATCGTCGTCGGTGACTTTGATGCTGATGGTGCGACGAGTTCTGCGCTCTCTGTGCTGGCACTGCGTATGCTGGGTAGCCGCAATGTCGACTATTTGGTGCCTAACCGTTTTGAAGATGGCTATGGTCTAAGCCCTGAGGTGGTCGATCAAGCTATCGAGATTGGCGTAGAAGTCATCATGACCGTAGATAATGGTGTCTCTTCGATTTCTGGGGTGCAGTACGCCAAAGACAATAACATCAAGGTGCTGGTGACTGACCATCACTTGCCTGGTTCTGAGCTACCGAATGTGGATGCCATGGTCAATCCCAACCTTAATGAGTGTGGTTTTCCATCGAAAGCACTGGCAGGTGTTGGCGTTGCGTTCTATTTGATGATGGCGCTTTGCGTTTATATGCGAAAGCGTAACTGGTTCGCCGAGCAAGGCATGGCTGAGCCAAAGCTGATGGAGTTGATTGATTTGGTGGCGCTCGGTACCGTAGCCGATGTGGTGGCTTTGGATGAGAATAACCGCATCTTAGTGCACCAAGGTCTGCAGCGAATTCGCGCAGGCAAAGCCAGACCCGGCATTCAAGCTTTGATTGAAATCGCTAAACGCGATGCAAGAAAGCTGGTGGCATCCGACTTTGGCTTTGCGCTTGGTCCAAGAATCAATGCAGCAGGCCGCTTGGATGACATGTCGTTTGGTGTTGAGCTTTTGATGTCGGATAACATCCATGCCGCACGTCGTATGGCCAGCGAACTTGATGGACTTAACCAGACGCGTAAAGACATCGAAGAAGGCATGAAGCAAGAAGCATTGGCATTTTGTGAGCGTTTGCAAATTAGTGATAAGGCGGCGTTGCCTTATGGCCTAGCGCTGTTCCAGCGTGACTGGCACCAAGGTGTGATTGGTATTTTGGCTTCTCGTATTAAAGACAAATTCCATCGTCCGGTGATTGCGTTTGCCGATGGTGGTGAGGGGACGATCAAAGGCTCTTGTCGCTCTATCCAAGGTTTGCATATGCGCGATGCCCTAGACCGAATCGATACTCAAAACCCTGGACTGATTTTGAAGTTTGGTGGCCATGCGATGGCAGCCGGCCTTACCATCATGGAAAAAGACTTCGAGCGCTTTAGTAAGCTGTTTGATGAGGTGGTGCGTGAAGAGCTGGGTGATACCGCGCTAAAAGGTATTATCTTGTCGGATGGTGAGTTGACACCGGAAGAGTTTTCTATGCATACCGCAGAGCAGATCCGTGCTGGAGGTCCTTGGGGACAAGCGTTCCCTGATCCTGTGTTTGATGGTGAGTTTAAAGTACTGCATCAAAAGCTGGTGGGTGAAAAACACCTAAAGCTGATGGTCGAGCCGATGCACAAAGGATTTGGGACCAATATTATGCTGGATGCAATCGCCTTTAATGTGGATTTACGCCGTTGGCCAGATGCCTCGGTGAAAACGGTCACTCTCGCTTACAAACTGGATATCAATGAGTTTCGTGGAAACCAGTCATTGCAACTGATGGTCGACCATATTGAGCCTCGATAGGGGCTTGATATTTCGGTCAAGGAAAATCGATATTTTCCTGTATCTTCGTCACATTTTTGAGTAGAATTCTGCGGTTAAATTCTACTCATAAATGCTGAGCAAATATGTTTGAAATCAATCCTATCAAAAACCGCCTACAGGATGTGTCTGAACGCACAAATATCCTGAGGGGGTATCTTTGACTATGACGCTAAGAAAGAGCGTCTAGAAGAAGTCAACGCAGAACTTGAACAACCGGATGTATGGAACGAGCCTGAGCGTGCGCAAGCACTCGGTAAAGAACGTGCCTCATTGGAAGCGGTTGTTGAAACCATCGACCTTCTTGACCAAGGTGTAGAAGATGTAGACGGTCTTCTTGAACTTGCGGTTGAAGAAGAAGACCAAGAAACCTTCGATGAAATTGAACCAGAACTTGCTGAACTGGAAGCCAAGCTAGAAACGCTTGAGTTCCGTCGTATGTTCGCCGGTGACCACGATGCGTCAGATTGCTACATCGACTTGCAATCAGGCTCTGGTGGTACGGAAGCGCAAGACTGGACCAATATGATGCTACGTATGTACCTTCGTTGGGCTGAAGCGAAAGGCTTCAAGACAGAAATCATCGAAGTATCAGAAGGTGAAGTTGCGGGCCTTAAAGGCGCGACTGTGAAGGTATCGGGCGAGTATGCTTATGGTTGGCTACGTACAGAGACAGGTGTTCACCGTCTAGTTCGTAAGTCACCATTCGACTCAAGCGGCCGTCGTCACACTTCATTTGCGTCTGCGTTTGTTTATCCAGAGATTGATGACAACATTGATATCGAGATCAACCCATCTGATCTTCGTATCGACGTATACCGCGCTTCCGGTGCGGGTGGTCAGCACGTTAACACCACGGAATCTGCGGTTCGTATTACTCACGTTCCAACGAACATCGTGGTTCAGTGTCAGAACGATCGTTCTCAGCATAAAAACAAAGACCAAGCGATGAAACAGCTACGTGCAAAACTGTTCGAGCATGAACTGCAAAAGCAAAATGCAGAGAAGCAAGCGAACGAAGATGCCAAATCTGACATCGGTTGGGGCAGCCAAATTCGCTCTTACGTACTTGATGATTCACGCATTAAAGACTTGCGTACTGGCATTGAGAACCGCAACACTCAAGCGGTTCTTGATGGCGACTTGGACAAATTTATCGAAGCTAGCCTAAAATCAGGCCTGTAAGCTTTTCACCACTTTTAAAACAGGATACATCGAAAAATGACTGATGCTGTTCAAAACGAAAACGCACAAGAAGCCTATTCACCTGAAGAAAATAAGCTAATCGCTGAGCGCCGCGCAAAATTGGATCATATCCGTAAAAGCTGTAAAGCGAACGGCCACCCAAATGATTTCCGTCGTGAGCACCTAGCGGGCGACCTTCAAGCGGAATTTGGTGAAAAGACAAAAGAAGAGCTAGAAGAGCTAAACCACGTAGTGGCAATCGCAGGTCGTGTTATGGCTAAGCGTGGTCCATTCCTAGCGATTCAAGAAACGTCTGGTCGTATCCAAGCATACGCAGCAAAAGATGTTCAAAAAGAGCTGAAAGAGAAATACCAAGGCCTTGATATCGGTGACATCATCGGTGTGAAAGGTGCACTTCACAAGTCTGGTAAAGGCGATCTTTACGTGAACATGGAGTCGTACGAGTTGCTAACGAAAGCACTTCGTCCGCTACCAGAGAAGTTCCACGGTCTGACTGACCAAGAGATGCGTTACCGTCAGCGTTACGTTGACCTAATCGTGAACGAAGACTCTCGTCACGCGTTCATTATTCGCTCTAAGCTAGTATCGGCAATCCGTAACTTCATGAGCTCAAAAGGCTACCTAGAAGTTGAAACGCCAATGATGCACGTGATCCCTGGTGGCGCGACAGCACGTCCATTTATCACACATCACAATGCACTAGACATCGACATGTTCCTACGCGTTGCACCAGAGCTTTACCTAAAACGTCTAGTGGTTGGTGGCTTTGATCGCGTATTTGAGATCAACCGTAACTTCCGTAACGAAGGTCTATCGCCACGTCACAACCCAGAATTCACTATGATGGAATTCTACCAAGCTTACGCTGACTACAAAGATCTGATGGATCTGACGGAAGAGATGCTAAGCACGGTAGCGATGGAGGTTCTAGGTTCAACGTCTATGCCTTACGGTGACGAAACCGTTGAGTTTGGTGGCACTTACGCACGTATGAGCATGTTTGAAGCGATCAAGCACTACAACCCAGACCACGCTGAAATTCAAGCGCTAACAGAAGAAGATCTAACTAACCGTGACAAGATGGTAGCAATTGCGAAATCTGTACACGTTGAGGTTGAGACGTTCTGGACATGTGGTCAGCTTCTTGAAGAGATCTTTGGTGAGACGGCTGAACCTCAGCTAATCCAGCCAACGTTTATCACTGGCTACCCAGCAGATATTTCTCCATTGGCGCGTCGTAGCGATGACAACCCATTCTTCACAGACCGCTTTGAGTTCTTCATTGGCGGCCGTGAAGTAGCGAACGGCTTCTCTGAGCTTAACGATGCAGAAGACCAAGACGCGCGCTTCAAAGCACAGGTTGATGCGAAAGACGCGGGTGATGACGAAGCGATGTACTACGATGCAGACTACATTACTGCACTAGAACACGGTCTACCACCAACTGCGGGTCAAGGTATTGGTATCGACCGTCTAGCGATGCTATTTACTAATACGCACACTATTCGCGACGTTATCCTATTCCCAGCGATGCGTCCTCAGCAGTAAGTTCTCTGCTAAGGTTATGATTTCCTACAAAGCCTCTCCTCGGAGAGGCTTTTTTTCATGCCAAATTTCCTTGAATGTTTATAGAAAAGTTACAAATCGTGCACTAGTCTTAAATATGAGACACCGCTGTACGAGTTAAACGCGATGGTCGTCTTTGATAGATAGCCTCACATGCATAGAATGGAGCTATTGAATCTAAAAACAATAATAGGAATGATGTAATGGGAACCGAATTTCGGATGGATTCAATCCCCGGCTCTTTGGTCGTGGTGGGTGGAGTTTATGAGCCTTGGCTGTCTGTTCTGGAGCAAGCGGGCTGGCGCTGCACGCAATGTTCTGATCTTCGCAAAGCAGATGCGCTGTTTTCTGAGATTGGACCATGTATTGGTATTGTCGATCTCACGCGAGATGATTTTAGCCTAAATGGTATCGCGAAACTCGTTAGCACACATAAACAGGTGCGTTGGATTGCCTTTATCCGTGAGTCGCAACTCAGCTCAGATACGATTTGCCAGTTTATCGTCAACTTTTGTATCGATTTTTTCACCACGCCAATTCCAGACTCAAGGCTCATGAGTACCATAGGCCACCAGCTTGGTATGCTAAAACTTGAGCAAAAAGTTTGGCCGCACAATGGCAACGATAATGACTTAGGAATCGTCGGGCAATCGCTGCCTATTAGACGACTACGTGACCAAATACGTCGTATTGGTCCAACAGATGTGAGCATTATGAACCATGGTGAGGTCGGGGCTGGCAAGGAGTCGGTCGCCAAAGCGATTCATCGCTGTTCAGCTCGTTCGCAAAAGCCGTTTATTGCCGTCAATTGTCGTGCGTTCTCGGATGCTCGTTTCGAGAACGAGTTTTTTGGGATGCATGACGCTTCCCAGAGTTCATTGCTGGATCAAGCATCAGGCGGCACCATTGTCCTCAACGACATCTTTACTCTGCCACCTAAGCAGCAACTTAACTTATTAAAGTTCTATCAAGATGGACAAATTGAAACTGCTAAAGGCATCAAGGAGTTTGATGTCCGTATTTTAGCGGCGGATTCCTCAGATATTGAAAAAGCACTGGGTGACAGTACCTTTAACGAAGAGCTCTTCCACTGCATTAATGTGCTAAGAATTAATGTCCCTAGCCTTAAAGAGCGTGCGACAGACATTGCACTTTTGGTGACATATTACATAAACCAATTTGCTAAAGAATTTAATTCGCCTGTGAAATCCATTGACGACGATGCAATTAAGTCACTGACTTATTATCATTGGCCTGGAAACGTGAAAGAGCTAATGAATCAGGTGAAGCGCGCGGTATTAATGACCGAAGAAGAAGTGTTAGCGAAAAAACATTTTGAACTACCGGGTACCTTTTCTGGTAAACGTAGTTTGAAAAGTATTCGGGAACGTTCAGAGCGTGATGCGCTTATTTTAGTCCTCGATAGTCACAACGGTCAGGTAACCCAAGCGGCGAAAGAGTTAGGCATTTCCCGAGCGACGATGTATCGCCTATTGAACAAGCACAACTTGATCACAGAAGAGACTATCTAGCGTAAGGGTAGGGTTTTGAACAAGAAAAGGTGCTTCGGCACCTTTTTTGGTTAAATAGCCTCCGTTTTTAGTGGGTTACATTGTCATTACACAGAAGGTTGATTCAGCTCGCACCAAGTGGACTTGAAAGAATATCAGGTTGTATTTTGCTTAAATAAAATTTAACACCATGTTTCGGTAGGGGGGTGATTAAATATTCGGCAGTAAAACGCTTGTGATCGTCATCACTAGAGTATTTATTTGTTTTTCACTTTTTTGTATATGTTTTGTTGATTTAATAAACGAACTGCATAAGAATTAACCGTGAGCGAGACGCTCACTTACCCAAATTTCAGGATTAATTAAGTCAGTATGGAGGCACAGAAAATGATGAATCGTATTTCTTTTATCAACGCTTGTGCTGTTCGCCGTACTGATGCTGATCATATGTGTGGTCTAGTATCGACCACCACTATTGCCGATAAACCCGTGGCAAGTTCAGCACAAGTTTAATTAATCCGTAACCTTATGAGGCTGCGGAAATAGCAGTCACATAAGAGTCTTTATATCTTTCCTAGACCGCTATTTCTCTCCTCTTTATTTCTTAATCTGGAGATTATTATGCGTACATCTGTTTATCTAACTGTCGCAACATGGCTAATTAAAGCTGATATTCAAAAACAAGAGCGTGAGTGGAAAAGACGCTACCGTCGCAATGCGTATCAACTACCACTTCACAACGAGCACCTGCTAAGAGATATCGGCCTAGACAGGGAGGGGCGTCCACTTGGTAACGTTGCTGCTCCTCAAGTTGTCGCTAAGCGCAAAGCTCGTCATCTACGTCGAGAATTGCAGTCAAGATTAGTTACGTAACGTAAGGCGGGCAGAGTCACTGCCCGCCGATGACTTGAGATAGCGAGGCTTTATCATATTTCCATTCCTCGCACACACTAGAAAGTAAGACTAGGGGCAAGGGTTTGAATATCTTGCCCCTATTATTTGTAGCTCTTCTAACAGTTCATCGGACAAGGTAACGTCAATACTATCGATATTACTTTTCAGCTGGTCGAGATTGGTGGCACCAATAATGTTGGAGGCTACAAAAGGACGTTGATTGACAAATGCCAGCGCCATTTGTGAGGGGTCTAGACCGTGTTTATAAGCGAGATCTACATAGGCCTGAGTCGCTTCAATACCTTGAGGCGTGAAGTATCGAACAAAGCGTTCAAATAGGCTGCAACGTGCGCCTTCTGGTTTTTTTCCATTGAGGTATTTACCGCTCAAGCAACCGAAGGCTAATGGCGAGTAGGCGAGTAGCTCAACCCCTTCATGATGACTGATTTCCGACAGTCCCACTTCAAAGCTTCGATTAAGCAGATTGTATGGGTTTTGAATGGAAACGATTCTTGGCAAGTCGTGCTTTTCCGCTAACTTGAGCAGTGTCATTACGCCCCATGGGGTTTCGTTGGAGACGCCAATGTAGCGAATTTTTCCTGCCTTAATTAGCTCGTTTAGTGCTTCGAGCGTTTCAATTAAGGTGACTTCTTCATTCGCGTCAGGGTAAGGATAATTGAGTTGACCGAAACAGTTAGTTTGACGCTGAGGCCAATGAAGCTGATAAAGATCGATATAGTCAGTCTTTAATCGAGTTAGGCTGTCATCAAGCGCTTGATGAATATTGCGTCGATCTAGGCTTATGTTATCGCGAATGTATGGGACGTTGCGCGGGCCAGCGACCTTAGTTGCCAGAACGACTTTTTGTCTTTTATCGGAATGCGATAACCAGTCTCCGATATAAGATTCAGTTATCCCCTGAGTTTTCTGTTTTGGAGGGACGGGATACATCTCAGCGGTATCGATGAAATTGATCCCACGCTCAACGGCATAATCGAGTTGTTCAAACGCTTCTTGCTTGGTGTTTTGCTCACCGAATGTCATGGTTCCCAAACAAATTTTACTGACTTCGAGCGAAGAGTGGGGGAGCGAGTGGTATTTCATTGAGCCATCCTTGCTTGTTGTTATTTGATTCCACTATACCCCGTTTTTATAAAAGATCTGCTCATTTAATGCGCAACTGGCTGCGCTTTGGCTAAACTGATAGTGATAAGTCACGCATTATCCACAAAAGCAAAGGAGGTGGACTATGCAAAAACATCAGCTCGATCGTTGGTTACACGGACATCATAAAGAGAGTTATAAGCCACCTAAGGTGTTTGTGATCGGTTGTGCTGATATTTCACACTATTTACTTGCAGTGGAATACAAGCACAAACTCGAACCTATTAAACAAGATGACGAAACTATTCACTTTGAGTCGTTAGACTCTGTGAAGGAGGCACTCACAAGCCTTGGTGTTGAAAAAGCGTATTTACGGCTTCACAACGCCTACGATGAATGTGGGAGTGCTGAGATGAATCGATATTGCGATATTGAGCTCAACTTACACTGAGTATCAAGCAAAGTAGGTTTCTAGAATATATCCGGTGAAACTTGCTCTTAGGTAGAAACCTCGGGGCAGGGTTTTGATTGGCTGGCCAGTCGCCCCATATGCTTCCGTCTTTGCTCGACTGTTGGCGGCCTTTGGCCTTATCTGCAGTACTTCACCACTTCTGGCCGTAATTTGGTTAACGTCTCCCAGCGCAATTAAATCCATCAGTTCTTCCCAGTCGTTTTTTAGTTGTGTTTCTTCTTGCTTTGACGGGCTCCAGATAAGCGGGGAGCCAACGCGCCTTTCTGCTACTGGTATTTCGCGCTCACCCTCTACGGGTAGCCACAGGACTCTAGATAGTTTGTTTCGAATATGACTGGTTTCCCAAGTGAGTCCAGTGATCCCTGTTAAGGGAGCGACGCAAACAAAGGTTGATTCTAATGGTTTACCGTTGTAACCAATGGGGATGCTTTTTAGCTCGACACCGATCTCTGGAAAATCTTGTACAGGTTTGCTACCCGCTGTTGCACCAAGGTGCCATTCTAACAATTGTCCAACCCAACCTTTATCACGTTTGAGATTGTCAGGCACGCGCATATTGGCTTGTTTGGCAAGCTCACCAAAGCTCACACCGGCGATTTGACGAGCGCGCTCTAACAGTTCGGATTCAGTTTTTGGGGAAGTGTTCATGAGTTCTTAATGTCGCTGTTTTGTCTAACCTCAGATAGTTTACCATGAGAACGAACTCACGCTCTGCAGAAATGCCTTGTACAAAAAAGGATCACTTTGCTGGAAACTTGATCTATTCAAAACTTATCCACAGGTCGAGGTCTAAATTGCGACTAAAATTAGATGCATGGATAAATGATCAGTGTATTTTAATCGACAAACTGCTTGAAATATCGGGGTTTGTATGAAATTTGGCTTTCTTGATGTGGATAAACATTGCTGTGGTTGATCTTTGACCGATCTGAGTTGGGATGAGATTTAGTTACTAGAATGGTGGATATACCTTACGTCTAACTCTCTTAAGTTGTTGTTTTTTATTGGGTTTTAATTTTATTGATTTAATGGTTTGAATTATTAGGTTGTTTTTTTTCGATGTTTTTTCGAGAGATCAACGATTCTGCACACAGTTATTCACAGAAAAGGTGAATAAATGTGGCCTATGTCTCATTGCAGTGTTGATAACTAAGGTCTTGTTTGAATCTTATCCAGTGCGTGACAAAGAAGTGGTAATTGTTCAAATTTACACATCCATAAGTTTGCTCAAGTTGGGGATATGTGGAAAAATCAAGGTAATGAAAATTTAATTGAGGTTGGCCAGTGATAGATGGCGATGGTTACCGACTGAATGTTGGTATTGTAATCTGTAACAACCATGGTCAGGTCTTCTGGGCTAAACGATACGGACAACACTCATGGCAGTTCCCTCAGGGCGGTATTGACGAAGGCGAATCCCCTGAAGAAGCCATGTATCGAGAACTGTATGAAGAAGTGGGATTGACTAAGAACGATGTTAAAGTCGTTGCGGTCAGTCGTCACTGGTTAAGATATAAGTTACCCAAGCGCTTGGTGCGCTGGGATTCGAAACCGGTCTGTATTGGGCAAAAACAGAAATGGTTTTTACTGCGTTTGGACTGTGATGAGTCCAAAATCAATATGCAGCGCGGTAATACCCCTGAGTTTGATGGTTGGCGTTGGGTAAGTTACTGGTACCCAGTTAGACAAGTGGTTTCGTTCAAGCGTGATGTCTACCGCCGTGCGATGAAAGAGTTTGCGTCGCTCGCGATGCCGTTTAAAGAACGAAAGTTTAAAGGCAAAAGAAAGCATCGAAGAGGGTAAGTATGCTATCGCAACTAAGGGATATAGTTGAGCACGTCTCGAAAGTAGAAGACGTGCATGCAGCCCTCGAGATGTTAGTGCAGCAAACATGTTCAGCGATGAACACGGAATGCTGCACCATTTATCTTGCCAACGACGATAAGCAGCGCCTTGAACTCATGGCGACCCAAGGGCTTATCTTCCAAGGTGATACGATCCATATTGGCTTCAATGAAGGTTTGGTTGGCTTAGTTAAGCGCACCGCAGAGCCTATCAACTTGGCGGAAGCCGCCAAACACTCCGCATTTAAGTTTTTCCCTGAGCTTGGGGAAGGTGTTTACCATTCTTTTCTTGGCACGCCCATCATTCATCGTAAGCAAGTGCTCGGTGTGTTAGTTGTGCAGCAAAAAAGCTCCCGTCAGTTTAGTGAAATGGAGGAGTCTTTTTTGGTCACGCTGTCAGCGCAGGTTGCAGTGCTGATTGCCCACGCTATTGCGCAAGGGCACGGTTTTTTTGATGACAAAGCAGCAACTGTTATTAAAGGTATTGGCGCTTCTACTGGCGTTGCGATTGGCCCTATTTGGTGGGATAACACTCAGCCAGATTTAAGTGACGTATTCCCTGCATCTACGCTCGATGTAGCACGTGAGCAAGAGATCCTCTCAGTTGCGATTGAACATGCGCTAGCGGACTTTAAACGCATGCGTAAAAAGCTCGATTTAGAGCTCAACAAAGATGCGCTGGCGATATTTGATCTGTTTACTCACTTGCTCAACGACCCCATGTTGAGAAATGACCTTAAGGCTCAGATCCAAAAAGGGGACAGAGCGGATTGGGCATTACGACAAGTGGTGGAGAGTTACGCCAACCGCTTCGCGAAAATGTCTGACTTGTATATGCGTGAGCGAGCGCAAGATATTAAAGAGCTGGGGCAGCGATTACTGTTCTTCCTTCACGACACTGAGTTCCCCATTCACGAGTTTAACGAGCCTGTGATCTTAGTGGTCCGAGAGCTGACCGCTTCAATTTTAGCGTCTATTCCTAAAGAGCAGTTACTCGCGGTCGTGTCACTCGAGGGGGCAGCGAACTCGCACGCGGCAATTTTATCTAGAGCTATGGGTATTCCGGCGGTCATGGGCGTCAATACCAACCCCGAACTGCTTAGTGGTAAGCTCGGTATTGTCGATGGCTATAGCGGGGAAATATTCCCAGACCCAAGCCAAGAGCTGCTATTGGAATACCGCGAGCTGGTCAGTGAAGAGTCGGAACTGTCACAAATGGTGGAGTCAACGGCTAATCTCCATGCGGCAACTAAAGATGGTCAGCGTATTCAAGTGATGCTCAATGCGGGGCTTAGTGCTGATACCAGTATCTCTATCAACAAAAATGTTGATGGTGTCGGCTTGTACCGTACCGAAATCTTGTTCTTACTGCAGCAGCAGTTTCCATCGGAAGAGGAGCAGCTTCATCAATATCGCTCTGTGATGAGCGCTTACCCAAATAAGCGAGTCGTCATGCGCACATTGGATATTGGTGGCGACAAAGCGTTGCCGTATCTGCCTATTGATGAGGACAATCCATTTTTGGGTTGGCGTGGGATCCGTTTTACCCTCGATCATCCCGATATCTTTTTGATTCAGCTTCGGGCGATGCTGCGCGCCAGCATTGGCATTGATAATCTGAGCATTTTGCTGCCTATGGTCTCCTCGGTGCAGGAGTTTGATGATGCGGCCACCTTGATTGAACAAGCCTATCAAGAAGTACATGATGCGCATCCAGAAGTGAAAAAACCACAAATTGGTGTGATGATTGAAGTTCCATCGATGCTGTATATTTTGCCGTTCATGGCAGAGCGAGTCGATTTTGTTTCGGTGGGCACCAATGACTTAACCCAATATTTATTGGCGGTTGATCGCAATAATGCGCAAGTGGCCGATATCTACGAAACGTTGCATCCCTCGGTGCTTGCGGCGATGAAACACATTTTTGTGACTTGCCAAGCCTATGACTTACCTGTGTGTATCTGTGGCGAGTTGGCAGGTGACCCTATTGGCGCGCTTCTACTCGTTGGCTTAGGTTACGATACCTTGAGTATGAACACCTCTAATGTGGCAAAAGTGAAGTACTTGCTTGCGCAGAGTTCACTCGATGAGCTTAAGCAACTTGCTGACAAAGCGATGATGCAACCTTACGGAAAAACCATCTACAATCAAATGCGCGATTTCTTTGAGGCCAAAGGTCTTGCAGGCTTTATCCGTGCAGGTAAATTTTAACTCTTATATTTTGGTCTTGTTGTGAATTACGAATTGATATTGCTGTTGCTACTGCTTGGTGCCGTGGTAGGAACTATGTCGGGCTTGCTAGGGATTGGCGGTGGTCTGATTGTTGTACCGGCGCTGGCGTTTTTGTTGCCTAAGTTTGGTATTGGTAGTGAGCTTGTCATGCATATCGCGCTGGCGACCTCTCTTGCTTCGATCATTATTACCTCAGGCTCATCGGCGATAAATCACCTTAAGCTAGGTAATGTTGATTTGTTTGTGATTAAGTGGCTTATGCCGGGCGTGGTCATCGGCGGATTCACTGGCTCTTACATCGCAGAGTGGATTCCATCGCACTACCTACCAAAGGTGTTTGCTTTTATCGTTTTGATGTTAGCGATTCAAATGTTCTTATCGATCAAATCTCAATCAGTACGGAGTCTGCCATCTCCTTTTATCACCACATGTTGCGGGGCGGGAATTGGCATGGTTTCGAGTCTTGCGGGCATCGGTGGCGGCTCAATGTCGGTGCCATTTTTGAGTAAACATGGCGTTGAAATGCGCCGCGCGGTAGGTTCTTCTTCCGTTTGTGGCTGTGTGATTGCACTGGCAGGCATGTTAGGCTTCGTGTTTCATGGTGCAAAGGTTGAAGGGTTGCCTGAGTTTAGTATCGGTTATGTTTACCTACCTGCTTTGTTTGCGATTGCCGCTACTTCAATGGTGACGACGCGATTTGGTGCCAAGTTGGCGACGACAATGCCAACACCGAAACTTAAAAAGATTTTTGCAGTCTTTCTATTGTTCGTCGCATTTTCTATGATGTTTTAGCCCCATTATTTAATAACTTTAAGTGAGCGTTTTATGTCTCAGGGATATATCCAGTTTCCAAATATTGACCCTGTTCTGTTTGAGTTAGGTCCGCTGTCTGTCCGTTGGTACGGTTTGATGTACTTGATCGGTTTTGCTTTCGCTTTGTGGCTTGCAAATCGCCGAGCTGATAAGGCAGGTTCAGGTTGGACTCGAGAGCAAGTGTCGGACCTTCTGTTTGCCGGCTTTCTTGGGGTAGTTATCGGTGGTCGTGTCGGCTACGTATTGTTTTACGGTTTTGAAGAGCTGCTACAAGATCCGTTGTACCTATTTAAAGTATGGACTGGCGGCATGTCGTTCCATGGTGGTTTGCTGGGTGTTATCACGGCGATGTTCTGGTACGCACGTAAAAACGGCCGTACCTTCTTTAATGTGGCAGACTTTATCGCGCCGCTGGTGCCGTTTGGCTTAGGCATGGGACGTCTTGGTAACTTCATGAACAGTGAGCTTTGGGGACGCGTGACGGATGTGCCATGGGCGATCATCTTCCCGAACGGCGGCCCGCTGCCACGCCACCCATCTCAATTGTATGAGTTTGCGTTGGAAGGTGTGGTGTTATTCCTAATTTTGAACTGGTTTATTCGCAAACCTCGCCCAGAAGGCTCAGTCTCTGGGCTGTTCTTGCTTGGTTATGGAACCTTTAGATTTATGGTAGAGTACGTGCGTGAACCGGATGCGCATCTTGGTTTGTTTGGTGGATTTATCTCAATGGGTCAAATCCTCTCATTGCCAATGGTGATCATTGGCGGTTTGATGGTCGCATGGGCATATAAAGTCAACGGTGCAACCGCTCCAAAAGTATCGAAGTAATAGGAATTGTCGTGAAGCAGTATTTAGACTTATGTCAGCGAATCGTTGATGAGGGTGTTTGGGTTGAGAACGAGCGCACTGGTAAACGTTGTTTAACCGTGGTTAATGCCGATCTCACTTATGATGTTGCTGGCAATGCCTTTCCATTGGTCACTACTCGCAAGAGCTTTTGGAAAGCAGCCGTCGCTGAGCTACTTGGTTACATTCGTGGCTATGACAATGCTGAAGATTTTCGCAAGTTGGGCACTAAAACGTGGGATGCCAACGCTAACCTCAATGAGGCGTGGTTGAACAACTCATATCGTAAAGGCGAAGACGATATGGGACGCGTCTATGGTGTTCAAGGCCGAGCTTGGGCGAAGCCGGATGGCGGCCATATCGACCAACTGCGTAAGATTGTTGATGATCTTTCTAAGGGTGTTGACGACCGTGGTGAAATTCTTAACTTCTATAACCCGGGCGAGTTCCATATGGGGTGCCTACGTCCTTGTATGTACAGTCATCACTTTTCATTGCTCGGCGACACTTTATACCTAAACAGTACTCAGCGCTCGTGTGACGTGCCGCTTGGGCTTAACTTCAATATGGTTCAGGTTTACGTGTTCTTGGCCATCATGGCGCAAATCACGGGTAAAAAGCCGGGTCAGGCCTACCACAAGATTGTGAATGCGCATATTTATGAAGATCAGCTTGAGTTGATGCGTGATGTTCAACTTAAACGTGAGCCTTTAGCCGCACCAGAGTTCCGCATTAACCCTAAAATTAAGTCACTAGAAGATCTAGAAACCTGGGTAACGCTGGATGATTTTGAAGTGATTGGCTACGAGAGTCACGAGCCGATTCGTTATCCGTTCTCAGTGTAACGTTTCACGTTAGAAATTGAACAAAAACGCCGAGCAGTTCAGTCTGCTCGGCGTTTTATTTTGTGTTCAAGCAAGGGCTTTATTACCAGCTAATGGCTTCACGTTCGGTAAAGAAGCCTGCGGTTGGGCCATCTTCTTTTAGTGTTGCTAGCCAGATAGCCGTATCGGCACCTTGTCGTGGCGTTTTCAGCTTCACGTTGTCTCCATACTCAGGCAAGTCTTCGAGGTTCATGCCGGAGTCGACCCAACCGGGGCAATAGGAGTTTACCTTAATACCAAAGGGTTCAAGCTCTTTGGCAAACAGCACTGTATTGGCGTTGACGCCTATTTTTGAAGACTGATAGGCGGCACAGACATCGTCTCGCCATGGTGAGTGCATATTAGCGAGCTGTGAAAGCTGTGCTGCTTGGCTCGAGACATTGACCACGCGCGCCCCTGCGGATTTTTTCAGCAGCGGGGTTAAGGCGCGAGTAAGCAAGAAGGGACCAATCTGATTGACTTCAATCACTCGTCGATAGGTATCTTCATCGATCAGTGATGGGTGCTTACCAAAATCCGCTAAGATCGAAGCGTTGTTGACCAATACATCTAAACGACCAAATTCATCGTCTATCTTATTGGCGATAGCTGGAAACATAGAAGACATCGCAAGGTCGATTTTGACATGCGACGCGAGATAGCCTTTGTGGCGGAATTCATTGGCTAGGGCGCTGCAAGATTGGATGTCCGCCATGATCACGTGGAAACCTTGTTCCATGAGCATTTCAGATGTGGCGAGACCGATCCCTTGAAACGCACCAGTTACGAGTGCGATTTTGTGCATACTGGAACTTTTCGTCGAGTTTATTGACTGCAGTCTATCGCTGGGAAGAAAAGGATGGCAGTAACACAGGGGGATGTTACCTCTAGGTAACTGCCAAAATGTGAAGGTAAAACGTTAGTCGTAGTAGTACTCTTCAGCGATTTCTTCGTCGATGATCTCTTCTTCGACAATTTCTTCCTCTACCACTTCCTCTGCTACGATCTCGTCTTCTACAGCAACGTCAGTAACCATTTCACACGCTTCTTCATCGTAAGCGCCGTCTACGGTACCCACAACCGCACCTGTACCGCCTCCGATAGCAGCACCGGCAGCGGCGCCGCGACCACCATCAACAATGCCACCGACAACAGCGCCTGTGATAGCACCGTCTACGGCGCCATCGATAGCACCTTCTGCGGTTTGGTCACAGTAATATGCAAAGCTTGGTGAGGCGATAAGTGCGCTGAGAAGTAAAATTTTTGTTTTCATGACAGAGTCCTATACATAGTGATTGCGTAATAGAGTAAACAAGGACTTAAAAATCGGTAAGTGGTCAACGTCAATCTTGGGTCAGTTTCTAGTTTGGGTATTGTTGTGCTGAATTAGCGGTCTGGGTAGTTAAGTAATGTGTCAATAATAGGATGTAAAGACTCAACAATAGGTTGCCACTTGCGAAGCGTTAAGCGGTTGACTCATAATGAAATGAGGAAGACACAGGAGAGCAGAAGATGCGAACGTATGTATGGATATTGGCAGCATTGCTAGTGGGCTGTAGTAGTGGGCCTGATGAGATCAAAGTTGCTGATGAAAAGCTGTTAGTGAGCTATCAGGATGCGAGCCCTGATGCTACGCTTTTTAAAGGCCAACCTGCTCGTTGGGGTGGAGTCGTGGCGAAGCTTACCAATCCATCTGCAAGCAGTAGTGAGCTGCAAATCAGTTACTTTGAACTTGATGCGAAGGGGCGACCTGATGAGACCCGTCAGGGAAGCAGCCGTTTTGTCGTCAAAGTAGAGCGATTTTTAGATCCGAAGATCTTTGTACTCGGTAAGCCGATGACGTTTGTCGGCACGATTGAAGGCCAAGCGGATATTAAAGTGGGTGAGCAGACACTTTCAGTACCCGTACTAAAGGCATCGAACTATTATCTTTGGACAGAAGATAAACGTATCAAAACCTACTATGTCGGCGACCCTTACTACAACTACTATTATGATCGCTATTACTATTGGGACTACGTCGATGAAGTCGATCTTATCGATCACTACGACGCGTACGATGCTTATGACGCCTATGATTATGGCGATTACTAAAAACAAAAACGCTCAGCATTGGCTGAGCGTTTTTGTTCTATATAGTAGCTACAGTGGGGCAGTTGCGAACTCTTTGTTAAGCGGTCAGCGCTAGAATAGAGCCTGGGATAACCACAAAGATGGACACTAGGTAACCCGCAACAACTGCTTTATTCTTAATAGCCATATCTGAGATAAAGTCAGCACCTTTCACTGGGAGTTCACGCAGGAACGGAATACCGAAGATAAATACCGTTGCCATAATGTTGAACACTAAGTGGACCAGAGCAATTTGCAGAGCAAATACAGCGTACTCACCAGAAACAGCCGTCGCAGCAAGTAGACCCGTGATACAAGTACCGATGTTCGCACCTAGCGTGAATGGGTAAACATCACGAACCTTCAGAGCACCAGTACCTACTAGTGGAACCATTAAGCTGGTGGTCGTTGATGAAGACTGAACCAGTATAGTCACGATAGAGCCAGACACGATACCGTGCATTGGACCACGACCAATCGCGTTTTTTAGAATCTCACGAGCACGACCAACCATTAGGCTCTTCATAAGTTTGCCCATCACAGTGATGGCAACGAAGATAGTCGCAATACCAAGAACGATAAGCAGCACACCGCCGGTCACACCACCAAATGCACTCAGTGGCTCTTGGATTGCACTCACTACGGGTTTGGTGATTGGCTTGATGAAGTTAAGACCCTTCATGCTCATGTCGCCTGTCGCCATCATTGGCGATACAAGCCAGCTAGAGATTTTGTCTAGTACGCCGAACATCATCTCAAGTGGCAGGAAGATAGCCACAGCAAGCAAGTTGAAGAAGTCGTGAATCGTTGCACTTGCAAAAGCACGCTTAAATTCGGTATTACAACGAACGTGACCAAGACTGACTAGGGTATTGGTTACCGTAGTACCAATGTTAGCACCCATGATCATCGGGATAGCTGTTGTGACAGGTAGGCCACCGGCTACCAGACCAACAATAATAGACGTAACCGTACTTGAAGATTGGATAAGCGCCGTAGCAACAAGACCAATCATCAAGCCTGCAACTGGGTGAGAGGCAAACTCGAACAGCACTTTAGCGTGCTCGCCAGTCGCCATTTTGAAGCCACTACCTACCATAGAAACAGCAAGTAGTAATAAGTAAAGCATGAATGCCAAGTTAGCCCAGCGCAGCCAACGCGTCGTAGTCGACATAGGAGTCGTCGCTGTAGTTGCTTGGTTCATCATAGTTTTCTCCGTTTGGCCTTGGTTAATCTATTTGCGGCCTGTTGTTGAATCTGAGGCGATAGTAGAACTTGAATATTACAGAAATATGACGAAACTATTTCTATGTGAATTAAGTGCGATCTCAGGTTAACTTTTAGGCTGTAAATCTGAGTTTTCGGAATTAAGTTGTTGATAATTAGTGATTAATTTCTTGTTGAGAAAAAGAGATTAATCTGACGCAGTTAATGAATTAAATCGATTTATATTGTTCTCTTTGTCAGTTATATGACAGTCACGTGTCTAATGTGACAGTTAGTCGTTCGTAAAAATTAGCGTCAATTGCTTTGTTGTTTCGGTTTTAACGAATATTGTTGGATTGCGCAGATTTTGCTATAAATGTAGGTCACTCTTTTTAGGCGATTTAGCATGTCTCATCTCAACTATAACCATTTGTACTACTTCTGGATGGTGTGCAAACAAGGCTCAGTTACCAAAGCAGCCGATGCGCTGTTTTTGACTCCACAAACGGTCACCGGTCAAATCAAAGCGCTGGAAGAGCGTATGGATGGCAAACTGACTAAGCGAAATGGTCGAAGTGTTGAACCAACTGAGCTTGGGCAACTGGTCTATAAATACGCCGATCGAATGTTTGGACTGAGTTATGAGATGCTGGATATTGTTAACTACAGCCAGCGCTCTAATTTATTGTTTGATGTTGGTGTCGCGGATGCTCTGTCTAAACGCCTTGTCAGTAAGATTTTGATGACGACTATCCCAGAAGATAACAACATCCATCTTCGCTGCTTTGAATCAACGCACGAAATGTTGCTAGAGCAATTGGCTCAGCATAAGCTGGATATGATTCTGTCTGACTGTCCGGTGGATTCTAGCCAAAGTCCGGGCCTGTTCAGTAAAAAGCTGGGTGAAAGTCGTATGAGCTTCTTTACTTTTGGGCAGTTGGAGAATGTACACTTTCCTGAGGTGCTGGAACAGACTCGGCTTCTGATTCCTGGCAGCCGTACATCCATGGGGCGTAAAGTGATCCAATGGTTTGACCAGCAGGGGATTCAGCCGAATATTTTGGGTGAATTTGACGATGTTGCGTTGATGAAAGCCTTCTCAATGTACAAAGATGATGTCATCTTCCTCGCGCCGAGCATCTACATATCGGAAAAAAAAGATAAGCGTAACTTGCAGTTGATTGGAGATATTGAAGACATTAAAGAAGAGTATTACGTGATTTTTGCAGAGCGAATGATCCAACACCCTGCGGTAAAAAGTGTCTGTGAAGCGGATTTTACTGATCTGCTTGCGTTTTAACTTTAGAGTTAGTTATCAATTTACTCATTTCAACAACAGTTAATTAAACAAAGCGTTAGCATGCGTGAGCTAACCATGTAAAATGTGTTGGAAATTGCCAGCGTTATGATTTTCTGTGACAAAGACTGGCACATTGACAACGGTATCACCCAATGATTAGAGGTAGATTATGAACTTGCAGGATATGGAGAAAAACGCATCACAAGCGGTAGTACTCTTGAAAGCGATGGCTAATGAGAGACGCCTGCAAATTCTGTGTTTGCTACACAATACAGAGTTGTCAGTCGGTGAGTTGTGTGCGCGTTTAGAATTGAGCCAATCCGCGCTGTCTCAGCATTTGGCTTGGTTGCGCCGTGATGGATTGGTTTCTACACGTAAAGAGGCACAAACGGTGTTTTACACCTTGAGCAGCAGTGAGGTTCGCCAGTTGATTGAAACGTTGCATGGCATGTATTGCAGCGACGAGTAAGCCTTAACGCTCGCTACTTTGTTGTGGCGAGTGTTTTCTCGCTAAATCAGAAAACGAGTAATGCAGAAAACTGTTGATTTAGATATTACAAATACAAAAAAACCGGCATGAGCCGGTTTTTTTAACACAATTCAAAGTCTAAATTATAGAGCTTTGATTGCAGCAGAGAAGCGTGCCTTGTGACGAGCAGCTTTATTCTTATGAATAAGGCCTTTAGTCGCCATGCGGTCAAGGATTGGAGTAACTTCTGCAAATGCTGAAGTTGCTGCTTCTTTGTCGCCAGCTTCGATAGCTGCGATTGTTTTCTTCATGTAAGTGCGCATCATAGAACGACGGCTAGCGTTGTGCTGGCGACGTTTCTCAGCTTGGATAGCGCGCTTCTTAGCAGATTTACTGTTTGCCAAGGGTCTAACTCCCAAAAACTTAGTTCGGTGACAATTTAAGGGCGAGGAATATCCCTCATTTGCGCTCAATTGTCAAATGATTTGTGCAAAAACCCGACGATATAAAACAATTTTTGATATCTGTGGGCTATCGCGGTTAAGATGGCGGGGATTCTAACAGTATTTTTCGACCAATGCTAATACTAATCCTCTCTTCAATAACAAAGGCTATTGAAACTGATAAATAGTAAAGCATTGGCTAGGTAATTCAGAGGTTATCGTGAGTAAACGCCTTCTTAAGTCTGGCATGATAGTGAGTGCCATGACGTTGGTGTCTCGAGTATTGGGACTGGTTCGTGATGTTGTGGTGGCGAATCTAATGGGGGCAGGGGCGAGCGCTGATGTCTTCTTCTTTGCTAATAAAATCCCCAACTTTCTTAGACGCCTTTTTGCAGAAGGTGCATTCTCTCAGGCATTTGTGCCAGTACTTACTGAATACCATGCCTCAGGTGATAAAGACAAAACTCGGGAGTTAATCGCCAAGGCCTCAGGTACGCTTGGCGTCATTGTTACCATAGTTACCTTGCTAGGTATTCTTGGCTCGAGTGTCGTGACGGCACTGTTTGGCTTTGGTTGGTTTCTCGATTGGCTTAATGATGGACCAGCAGCACCAAAGTTTGAACTCGCCAGTTTGATGCTCAAGATCACTTTCCCTTATCTTTGGTTCATCACCTTTGTTGCATTGTCTGGGGCGATTCTTAATACGCTAGGCAAGTTTGCGGTTTCTTCTTTTACCCCTGTTTTTCTTAACGTGATGATCATTGCCAGTGCGTGGTTCATTTCACCTAACCTTGCTCAACCAGAAATAGGCTTGGCGATAGGGGTATTTTTAGGCGGCTTTGTCCAGTTCGCGTTTCAAATTCCTTTCCTTATAAAAGAGGGTGTACTCGTTAAACCTAAATGGGGTTGGCGCGATCCCGGCGTAACTAAGATCCGCACCTTGATGATCCCTGCACTGTTCGGTGTATCGGTTAGCCAAATAAACCTGCTGTTTGATACCTTTATTGCCAGTTTCCTAGCCACAGGTTCAATCAGTTGGCTTTATTATTCAGACCGTCTTCTAGAGTTCCCGCTTGGTTTGTTTGGTATCGCCATTGCTACCGTGATTTTGCCGGCGCTGTCACGTAAGCACGTAGACGCCCATAGTGAAGGTTTTGCTCACACCATGGATTGGGGCGTACGCATGGTAATCCTGCTCGGCTTACCTGCTATGTTGGGACTGATGGTACTCGCAAAACCTATGTTGATGGTGCTCTTCATGCGTGGTGAGTTTACTCCTCACGATGTTGAGCAGGCGTCTTTATCCTTACTAGCTTATGCATCCGGCCTACTTAACTTTATGTTGATCAAGGTACTCGCGCCGGGTTATTACTCGCGTCAAGATACGAAGACGCCAGTGAAATATGGCATTATTGCTATGGCGTCCAATATGGTTTTCAACGCGATCTTTGCTTATTTCTACGGTTATGTTGGTCTGGCAATGGCAACAGCGTTGTCTGCCTTTATTAATATGGCGCTGCTTTACCGTGGACTTCATCGTCAAAATGTCTATCGCATTACCAAGAAAACGATTGGCTTTGTCGTTCGTCTAGTGATTGCTGTAGCCGCTATGGTGTCAGTATTGATGTGGCAGCTACAAGACATGCAGCAGTGGCTGAGCTGGGGTTTATCTGAGCGTATTGTTAGCTTGACGATACTGATTGGTCTGGGAGGGCTGACATACTTGGCGGCATTGCTTATTTTGGGAATTCGCCCGAAAGACGTAAAAGCAGCGACAGATTAACAATGATTGGTTATAATCCGTCAGTTTCACACTCGTAACATTTACTCAAGCAGGTGGTTTAGTCGTTTCATGGAACTCATTCGAGGCATACATAACCTTAAAAATCAGCACCATGGCTGCGTATTAACCATCGGTAACTTTGACGGTGTCCACCTTGGACATCAACGTGTACTGAGTCAGGTAAAACAGAGAGCATCATTGCTTGGTTTGCCTGCGGTTGTGATGACTTTTGAACCACAACCGATGGAGCTGTTTACGAAAGATAAAGCGCCTGCGCGTTTGACTCGATTACGCGATAAGTACGAGCTGCTTGAGAAAATGGAACTGGATCGCCTGTTGTGCGTGAACTTTAATCAGCGATTTGCCAGCTTAACTGCGGAGTCTTTTATTCGAGACTTGTTGGTGGACAAATTGGGTGTTAAGTTCCTTGTCATCGGCGATGACTTCCGCTTTGGTAAAGGGCGTGAAGGTAACTTCGAGATGCTTCAAAAAGCGGGCGAGGAGTTCGGTTTTGAGGTGGTGAATACGGCAAGTTTTTGTGTTGAAGAGACTCGAGTCAGTTCAACGGCCATTCGTCAGGCTCTTGCCAACGACGAACTCGATGAAAGCGCAGAAATGTTGGGACGTCACTATACTTTGTCGGGGCGTGTTGCCCATGGTCAAAAGTTAGCGCGTGGCTTTGGGTTTCCAACCGCCAACATTTCACTCAAGCGTTATGTCGTGCCTGTCCGCGGCGTTTATGCGGTGCAGGTGTTTGGTGTTGATGATAAGCCGCTACCAGGTATTGCCAATATAGGTAAAAAACCAACGGTCGCGGGGACAACGCCCGATCTTGAAGTGCATATTTTTGACTACGAGGGCAACCTTTATGGTCAACAAATTGAAGTGGCACTGCTTCATAAAATCCGTGATGAGAAAAAGTTCGAATCATTGGAGCTGCTTAAGCAGCAAATAGAATTGGATGCTGATGTAGCAAGGGTGTGGCTACATCAGTTTAAGGGTTAGCGGAAGATTCCACCGTTAACATAATGTCTAACTTTCGCCCAATACAACGGAATTAAGAATCGATGAGTGAGTATAAAGATACCCTGAACCTACCTGAAACAGGGTTTCCAATGCGCGGCAACCTGGCCAATCGTGAGCCAGAAATGCTTAAGCGTTGGTACAAAGAAGATCTTTACGGTGAGATCCGTAAAGCCAAAAAAGGCAAAAAATCCTTCGTGCTGCACGATGGCCCTCCATATGCGAATGGTGACATTCACATTGGTCACGCTCTAAACAAGATTCTTAAAGACATTATTATTAAATCCAAAACACTTTCAGGTTTTGACGCACCATATATTCCAGGTTGGGATTGCCACGGTCTACCTATCGAACTGATGGTTGAGAAAAAAGTGGGCAAGCCAGGCCAAAAAGTGACTGCGGCTGAATTCCGCGAGAAATGTCGCCACTACGCGGCAGGTCAGGTTGAAGGTCAAAAAGAGAGCTTCAAGCGTCTAGGTATTCTTGGTGAGTGGGACAAACCGTACCGCACGATGGACTTTGCAACTGAAGCAAACATCATCCGTGCACTAGGTAAGATTGCTGATAAAGGTCACCTACTAAAAGGTTTTAAACCAGTACACTGGTGTACAGACTGTGGCTCTGCGCTTGCTGAAGCAGAAGTTGAGTACAAAGATAAAGTGTCTCCTTCTATCGACGTACGCTTTAAAGCGGCCGACGAAGCGGCGCTTTTGTCTAAATTCGCGCTAAGCGAAGGTCATGAAGGCCAGGGCGATATCTCAATCGTTATCTGGACAACAACGCCATGGACACTGCCTGCGAACCGCGCGGTATGTCTACGCGACGATCTTGAGTACGTACTTATCCAAACTGAAGGCGACAACCCTGAGCGTATTATCGTGGCTTCTGAGCTAGCGAAAGACGTGATGGATCGTGCCGGTATCGAGCACTTCCACAACCTTGGTTTTGCAAAAGGTGCGGATCTAGAGCTTTCTCAGTTTAACCACCCATTCTACGATTTCACTGTTCCGGCGATCCTAGGCGATCACGTAACGACAGAATCAGGTACCGGTGTGGTTCACACAGCACCTGGCCACGGTCAAGAAGACTTCGCGGTCGGCCAAAAGTACGATCTAGAAGTAGCAAACCCAGTAGGTTCAAACGGCGTTTACCTACCGGACACTGAGCTATTTGCAGGTCAACACGTGTTTAAAGCTAACGATGCTGTAGTAGAAGTACTGAAAGAAAAAGGTGCGCTACTTCATCATCACGCATACGAGCACAGCTACCCACACTGCTGGCGCCATAAGACGCCAATCATCTTCCGTGCAACACCTCAGTGGTTCGTATCTATGGACCAAGCGGGTCTACGTGCAAAAGCACTAGAGTCAATCAAAGGTGTTGAGTGGATGCCTGAGTGGGGTCAAAGCCGTATCGAAGGCATGATTGAAGGTCGTCCTGAGTGGTGTATCTCTCGTCAACGTACTTGGGGTGTGCCAATCGCTCTGTTTGTTCATAAAGAGACAGCAGAACTTCATCCAAACTCGCTAGAGCTGATTGAAAAAGTGGCTCAGCTAGTGGAAGAGAAGGGCATTCAAGCTTGGTGGGATGTAGAAATCGCAGACCTACTTGGTGAAGAAGCTGACCAGTACGAGAAAGTTCTGGATACACTAGACGTTTGGTTCGATTCAGGTGTGACTCACTACTCGGTTGTTGATTCTCGTGAAGAATTCAACGGCAACAGTGCAGATCTATATCTAGAAGGTTCTGACCAACACCGTGGTTGGTTCCAGTCTTCGCTAATTTCATCTATCGCGATGAAAGACGAAGCGCCATACAAGCAAGTGCTAACGCACGGCTTCGTAGTAGATGGTCACGGCCGTAAGATGTCTAAGTCAATCGGTAACGTTGTTGCGCCAAAAGATGTGACTAACAAGCTAGGTGCAGACATTCTGCGTCTATGGGTAGCATCGACTGACTACACGGGTGAAGTTGCGGTTTCTGATGAAATCCTAAAACGCTCTGCAGATGCTTATCGTCGTATCCGTAATACGGCTCGCTTCTTCCTAGCAAACCTAAACGGTTTCAACCCAGAAACTGACCTAGTACCAGCAGAAGAAATGGTGGCACTGGATCGCTGGGCGGTAGGTCGTGCGCTAGCGGCTCAAGAAGAGATCGTAAAAGCGTACGAAGAGTACAACACGCACGGCGTGACTCAGCGTCTAATGCAGTTCTGTTCTATCGAAATGGGCTCTTTCTACCTAGACGTTATTAAAGACCGTCAGTACACAGCAAAACTGGGCGGCCACGCACAGCGCAGCTGTCAGACAGCGCTTTACTACATCGTTGAAGCACTTGTTCGTTGGATGGCACCTATCATGTCGTTCACGGCTGACGAAATCTGGAACGAAATGCCATCGTCTCTTCCAAGCGGAGAGCAGCGTGAGAAGTTTGTGTTCACTGGCGAGTGGTTCGAAGGTCTGTTCGGTCTGGCTGAAGGTGAAGAACTGAACAACGAATTTTGGGCTCAAATCCAAACGGTTCGTGATGCAGTGAACAAGCAGCTAGAAGCAGCGCGTAGCGAGAAAACCATCGGTGGTGCACTACAGGCTGAAATCACCCTGTTTGCTGATGATGCACTACTAGCGAAACTTAACAAGCTGGAAGATGAACTGCGTTTTGTTCTTATTACGTCCGCAGCAACCGTTAAGCCAATGTCTGAGAAGACCGATGCAGCGAAAGCGACAGACCTAGAAGGTCTATTCGTTGAAGTAGCAGCTACTGAAAACGAGAAGTGTGACCGTTGTTGGCACCACACTCCGGACGTAGGTACGATTGCGGGTCACGAGAAGATTTGTGGTCGCTGCGTATCGAACGTAGACGGTGAAGGCGAAGTTCGTAAGTTCGCTTAATGGTAAGCTAACCGGAACTTTTGAAAGATTTAACAGCCCCAGTTTTTACTGGGGTTGTTTTTATCAGCTAACTGATTGAACATATAATTCATTGAGTGTTTGCTACCAAAGGTAGCGATAAAGGAAACAGATGAGCGAAACGGCAATCACATTTCGACAATCAGGTGTACGCTGGCTGTGGCTAGCGGTGGTGATTTTTATTGCTGATATCAGCATTAAGCTCGTAGTCATGGATAACATGGGTTACGGTTGGGCAAATCGAATTGAGATCTTGCCATTTTTCAATCTGCTTTATGTCCATAACTATGGTGCGGCATTTAGCTTTTTGAGCGACCAAGCAGGCTGGCAGCGCTGGCTGTTCACTGGTATCGCGTTTGTCGTTACTGGTATGCTAACCTACTGGATGAGCAAGCTTCCGGCAAAAGAGAAGTGGAACAACATTGCTTATGCGATGATCATCGGCGGCGCAGTAGGCAATGTTTTTGACCGCGTAGTTCATGGCTTTGTTGTCGACTACTTGGATTTCTACTGGGGTAACTATCATTGGCCCGCTTTCAACCTAGCAGACATGGCGATCTGTATTGGTGCGGCGATGATTATTATCGATAGCTTTCGCAATAAAGAGCAAAAGTAGCGCAGATAACGAATAACCTTAAGCGCTGTGCGTTGATATGCACGGCGCTTTTTTATATAACAAGCTAAATGATAAAGAGCTGCTGTGCGTATCAATCAACACAGACTCAATAACACAAGGAAGCCGTAACGTGAGCATCATTTCCCAAGATAGCGCTGTCACTCTACATTTCACCATCAAGCTGAGCGATGGCTCGGTTGCAGATA
Source organism: Vibrio sp. CB1-5 (assembly GCF_059412285.1). Lineage (NCBI taxonomy): Bacteria > Pseudomonadati > Pseudomonadota > Gammaproteobacteria > Vibrionales > Vibrionaceae > Vibrio > Vibrio sp. CB1-5. The sequence continues at coordinate 274,567 of NZ_JBJHPB010000002.1, forward strand.
GCACCCACAATATGGGTAAGCCTGCGAAATTTATTATTGGTGACGGCAGTTTAAGTGAGAATTTTGAAAAGTGCTTGGTGGGTTTGACGTCTGGTGACAACAAAGCCATTGAGTTAAAAGCAGTAGATGCGTTTGGAATGCCAAATCCAGACAATGTTCATCATATGGACCGTGCAAAGTTTGTGGGTGACTCTGAGGTTGAAGTCGGTACAATAATGGCCTTCTCAGGTCCTGATGGTATGGAGATCCCAGGTATCATTACGGATATTGCGGGCGATTCGGTAACGGTTGACTTTAATCACCCGTTAGCAGGCCAAGATGTCACCTTTGAAGTTGAAATTCTCGAAGTAGAATAAAACCACTCAGATAAATACGATAAGTAATAGCGGCTTTTCAATGAGTAATGAAATGAAAATTAAACTAGCTAACCCACGTGGCTTTTGTGCGGGTGTAGACCGAGCGATAAGCATTGTTGAGCGCGCGCTTGAGATGTATCAGCCGCCAATCTATGTTCGTCATGAAGTAGTACACAACCGCTTTGTGGTTGAAGGTCTTAAGCAGCGTGGTGCGATCTTTGTTGAGGAACTGAGTGAAGTGCCAGATGACAACATTGTGATCTTTTCGGCTCACGGTGTGTCTCAAGCGGTTCGCAAAGAAGCGAAAGCACGTGAACTGACGGTATTTGATGCCACGTGTCCGCTGGTAACCAAAGTCCATATGGAAGTAGCTCGTGCGAGTCGCCGCAATATGGAAGTGGTGCTTATTGGCCACGCAGGCCACCCTGAGGTGGAAGGGACAATGGGTCAGTACTCAAGTGAGACTGGCGGTATGTACCTTGTTGAGCGTCCAGAAGACGTACTAACGCTCGAGGTTAAAGACCCAAGTAACCTTCATTACGTGAGTCAAACAACACTGTCTGTGGATGAAACTGCTGATGTGATTGATAAGCTTCGCGAAGTATTTCCAGAGATCCAAGGTCCTCGCAAAGACGATATCTGTTACGCCACGCAAAATCGCCAAGATGCGGTTCGTGAGCTGGCAGGTGACGTTGATGTTATGGTTGTCGTAGGCTCGACAAACTCTTCGAACTCAACGCGTCTTAAAGAGCTTGCAGAAAAACTAGGCACACCGGCATACCTTACAGACACACCGGACCTCATTGAAGCCGAATGGTTTGAAGGAAAAGGTCTGGTTGGCGTCACAGCCGGTGCATCCGCACCAGAAGAGCTAGTCAATCAAATCATCGACAGAATCAAAGCGCTGGGCGCTGATGACGTTGAAGAAGTACTAGGCCGTGAAGAGAACATGTTCTTTGAAGTGCCAAGAGAGCTTCAAGTCAAAGTGGTTGATTAACCCAAAATGACTGCATACCTAATTAGTTAACTAAAAGCGCCGCGTTGCTAACGTGGCGTTTTTGATTTTTCCTAGCCTGTAGGACCAAGGACCAAGGACCAAGGACCAAGGACCAAGGACCAAGGACCAAGGACC